>JBAVVF010000355.1:0-3850 GCA_049697155.1 Anaerolineales bacterium | reverse complement strand
GGTCAGTTTTGTCACCCCGTCGACGAGGATTGCGATGGTCTCGCCAAAATCCCGCTTGACATCATTCAGAGTGACCGTCGTATCTTCGACCGTATCATGCAGTAATCCGGCCGCCACCACTTCCGGCGGGACGCGCAGGTCGGCCAGGATGCTGGCGACCGCCAGGCAATGGTTGATGTAGGGTTCGCCGGAATGGCGCTTCTGCTCCCGGTGCGCCTCCTCTGCCACCCGGTAGGCGCGCTGAATCAACTCCCGGTCGGCCAGCGTGTAGTTGTCAGGCAGCTGTTCAAGCAGTCTTTCCAGGGGGACAGCAGTTTTGGAGGCTTTCATGGCTATTTATTTTACTACGGGGGAGGGCATTAGCGGTAAAATGCTGAAAATCAACGGCCTGGATGTGGAAAATGCCCATCGTAAACAATGTCACTCGTTTTTTGGATGCACGCAAGGTTACCTACGCAGCCATTGAGACCCCTGTGGAAAAGCTGGGGGCGCTGGAAGCTTCGGAATTTCTGGGTGTGCCGCCTGAACTTGTATTTAAAACGATCGTTGTCACCCGCGACAGGCCTCGCAAGCCCATCCTGGCGGTCATTCCCGGGCCGAACCTGGTGGACTTGAAGCTGCTGGCTGCCTTCCTGGGCGAGAAAAAAGTCCATTTGCCGACGGAGCGGGAAGCCGAACAGCTGACCGGCCTGCAGGCCGGCGGGATATCGCCTCTGGCGCTGATCAACAAGGGATTTCAGGTGGTCATTGATGCTGCTGCCCGGGATTATGCGGAGATCCATGTTTCCGGCGGTCAGAGAGGACTCAACATCAGGCTGCCAGTCGCGGACCTGGTCAAATTGACGAACGCGCGGCTGGCGCGCATCAGCCGGCCTGACCAGGAGTCCTAGTCTCTAAGAATCGAATTCCCCCGCCAATTCGCCGTTCACCCATACCGAATAGTGGCCCTGTGGGAAGGTCCCAAGGTCAATAAACTCCTGGAAGGGTTCGAGTACCTGGATGCAGGCCAGGTTCGGGTCGGCGACCGAGTAGACCGACACCATAATCCTGTTTTCCGGATCCGGAGGGGCGATCTCGGCTCTTAATTCATGACACGGTGTGGACAGGTCTCCGCTGATCGACAGCGCGATCTGCGGAGGATAGCTTTCACGGATCAGGAGATCGAGCTCGCTGATCATGATCTCCGTGCGGGTCAGTTTCTCGTCACCCGGTTTCGGCGCAAACGGGTTTGCAGATTGTTCGGCGGGTGACGTGTCTCCTGTAGGGGGACTGGTCACTGCAGTGTCGGAGGGTGGTGTGGCGCTTCCCTCCGGGCGCGGTGCACACGATGTGAAAATTATAAGGAAGAGCAACAGGCAGGGTTTCATTTTGCCTCCGGGGAATTTATGCCATGACGCTGCAGCCAGATGGATGGTTCCTGATTAAAAAAGAGATGAGCATGACGTTGCTCATCTCTTTCTGTCAAATGCATCGCTCAGACTATGGTCCTACGAACTTAATGACCGCCGTATTGACTTCAAACGTCCATTTGTCGCTATTATTGATGCAGCCATACCCGCTGGAATTGAATTTCCCATTCGGATCGTTGCTCCAGGCCCACAGATTATAGCAACCCTGTACCACATCCGTGAGGATAACATCGCTATTCTTGCCAATGTTATAAGTTCTATATCCACACTCACCGTGCGAGGCTGTCTCGTTGAGGTAAATCGATACCGTAACGGCAACTTTCAGAGTGTTCCAAATCCTGATCTTGGTTGGTCTGCCTTTCAGTCCTGAGCCGAGTACTCTGTTTGCACAAGGATCGCCGCCAGGTGTGCTGGTGGGTGGAGCAATGGTTACATTCAGGGTTGGCAGTGGCAGCGGCGTGAGCGTCGCCATGGGCGTCTGGGTGGGTGTTTCTGTGGGAGGCGGAAGGGTTGCCGTGGGAATCGCGGCCTGAGTCTGTGCCACCATGGTAAAGGCGGCAGAGATGGCTGTGTTCTGCACATCGACCGGATTGACGGTCGGCGGGGCATCCGCTCCACATGCGCTGACGATCATGGCGATTGCTACTATTACGGTGAAGATGGAAAAACGTTTCATGCTCTATAAATCTCCTGATGAACTTAACAGCTAGGGTAGCATCCGCCTGCTGCAGTGATGACTTCATTCTTTACAACAATTTTCCAACTGCCCTGGGTGATCCTAAAGGCGCCGAACACTTTCAGATCCCTTTTGCCGCTGACAAATGCTCCAGCGCTGTACTGTCCAACGGGTCCCGAGAAGCTGTTGCCGCTTACGATCAGGTATCCGCACTGCCCCAAATCGGTCACAACATACATGGATAAAATGATCGTTCCCTGCGGTTTAGTCTGGTTGAAGATGGTAAAGCTTGCCGTGGGGCCCTCCCAGGCCGTCAAAGGCTGGTTGCAGGGGTCCTGATTCCCGGTGGAGCCCGTAGCTGATTGTGGAGTGAACGTTGGTAGGCTGGTTGGCAGGCCGGTCGAGAGTCCATCGACGGTTGCCAGACCGTCCTGGGTTGGCAGGGCAGGCACCGTGTTGGTTACTGCGGGCGTCGGGCTGGGTGTCTCTGTCGGTGGTAAAGCGGTCGCAGTGGGAATGGCAGCCTGGGTCAGCGCGACCATGGTAAAGGCCGCGGCTTGCGCAGTCTGTTGAACATCTGCCGGGTTGACGGTCGGTGTGGCGGGGGCACAGGCACTGACGAGCAAGACCAATGCAGTGCCAAGGATCAATATGTTTCGTTTCATTTGTTGATTCACCTTCGCTTGATTTGAGTTTTGACTTGCAGTCTTATTTGATGATGACCCTGTCTTTATACAGAGTGATCGAAATATCATCATTAGCGGCCAGCTTGAAGCTTCCAGTCATCTTATTCCCGCCAACCCAGGCCACATAAACATACCAGCCTACCGGGGCTCGAACTTTTACCATCGTACCGACCGGATATTCGAGAATGGAGAATTTACCATCATTCATCGTGACCTGCAGGGAAATATAGGCCTCCCGCTTGGATCGATTAATGAGCGTGATCCGGCTGGAAGGGACCTCGGGTGGCAGCGTTCCATTGGTTCGAATACCCAGGGTTGGTGAGGGCGTAACCTGCCCGGGGGCAAGGGTGGCACTGACGGTTGCATTTGCAGTCCCGGCCGTGGCTGTTGCCGGAGTGGTTGTCAGATCGGGCGGGAGCGTAAAGGTCTGCGTGGGAGGCTCCGGCGTGAAGGTGTCAAGCGGCGCGACCGGAAGAGTCGCCGTGTCGGTCGGGGGGACAGATGTGAAGGGGGGCTGAGCCGTCAACGATTGCGCAACAGCAGTATTAAACAGCGCAGTCGCCGTCCCGGCCGTATCCGCAGTCGGGCCGGTTCCCGGAGTGGGAGTAAAACCGGGGATCTGGCTGCAGGCGCCCAGCAACAGCACAAGGATCGAACCAAGAGCTACAATGGTCTTTTTCATCAGGCCCTCCTTTGGGCTACGATTGACTGACGACCTCCATGAATTGTGTTACGGCCTCGCGTAACATGCGTTCCGGCAGGGCGCCAACCTGGCGATGGACAATTTTTCCGTTGGAAACGAACAGCATGGTTGGGATCCCCTGAATCCCGTATTTCATCATCCACTCGGGGTTCTCATCGGTATTGACCTTGGCGACCAGGATCTTTCCCTCATACTCACCGGCCAGCTTATCGAGGATCGGAGCAACCATTTTGCAGGGATTACACCATGGCGCCCAGAAATCCACAATGACAGGAACGGGTGATTGCAGAACAGTTTGTTCGAATGCAGCGTCAGTTACATGGATTGGTTCTTTTGGCATGATTTGCACCTTTTTTTCTTCTGCTCTTGAAAAGCA
>JBAVVF010000354.1:0-2270 GCA_049697155.1 Anaerolineales bacterium | reverse complement strand
GGTCATTTTCAACCATCCCGTTGTGCCTCTGAGGGTCAGGGAGGAACAAAGTGACCTGCCGCAGCCGCTGGCCTTTTCCCCCGAGGTGGCCGGACAGGGGGAATGGGTCAATTCGTCGGTGTATGTGTTCCAGCCTGAGCAGCCCCTGTTGAGCGGCACTCACTACACCGTGAGGGTGGAGCAGGGACTCGAAGACACCCTGGGCAACACACTGGAGAAATCCCATCTCTGGCAGTTCAGCACCCGCATGCCGGTCATCGGCAATTTCTCCCTGAAGAACAGTTACCAGCAGCCGCAGAAACTCATCGAGAATGTCCTGCTGGACCAGGCCTTCGTCGTGACGTTCCTCCAGCCCATGGATGCGGAGAGCGCGCCCGGGCATATCACCCTGGTCAACAGCGAAACCAATCAGCCCTTTCCCACCCGTCTGAAATGGAATGACGATTTCAGCGTGCTGACCATCGAACCGGCCGGACGCTACAGGATCGCAAGTTATTATGACCTTACCGTTTCGAAAGAGCTGCGCGCCAAAGATGGCGGGACGCTGAAAGAGGGACTGACCCAGCGGTTTGGCACCGTGCCGATGCCGCAAATTATCGGCGTGTCGCCGGCCCCCAATTCGTCGGGATGGGAGTTCGATCCGCACCTCGAGATCAATTTCGCTTCCCCTATGAGCCTGGCCTCGTTGAAGAACCGAATCCAGATCACGCCCCAGCCCAAAGGCGGACTGGAATGGTATCTGAACGATTACAGCTGGGACCTTTCCATCTTCGGGCTCGAGCCTGCCACAGACTACATCGTGCGCATTCTGCCCGGCGCGGCGGATATCTATGGCAATACGATCACGACCGAATATGCCTACGGCTTCCGGACCGGGGATCGAGCACCGTGGGCACGCCTGGTGATGCCCTGGCATCCTCTGGTCTATCGCGCCAGTGGCCCGCAGGAAGTGTACTTCGAGCAGGTGAATCTCGGTCTGGGGACGATCTCTCTTTATTCCATCACGTTCGATGAATTCCGGCGGCTGATGGAAGACAGCGAGCGCCGCGCCAACTTCAAGCCCACCACGGAACCCATCCGACAATGGGATGCGGTCAGCGAGGATGCCATCCGCAACAAAACCAACCTCCTCGTCCTCAAGTTGCAGGATGCCCAGGAGAAGCCGCTCCCACCGGGGTATTACTTCATCGGCGTACAGGCCGAACCGGTGGCTTACAGCTCTCTCTTTTACCAGGGAGATGTGTTTGTCGTTGCGACGGATAACATCACCCTCAAATCATCCCGGACGGAGGCCTCGGCCTGGGTAGTGGACCTCGAAAGCGGAACGCCGCAGCCGGACCTGCCGGTCAAGTTCTACGATGAACATCTCAGGGAACTTGGTGAAAAGGCCACAGATCCGAACGGGCTGGCTTCGCTGGGCGAAGTAAGAAACCCCTTCTTCGCCCGCGTCGAAGGGACGGACCGCGTGGCCTTCACCTCCGTGGACTGGGGCAGCGGCGTGTGGGCGGGTGATTTCGGCGTCTACGAAAATTTCTACAGGGATCCAAACCCCTCCTTTGCCTATCTCTACACGGATCGCCCTCTCTATCGCCCCGGCCAGGAAGTGTTCTTCAAGGGTATTGTCCGCCGGAACGATGATCTGCGTTACAGCATTCCGCAGGGCGAAAAAGTATACGTCAGCATCGAACTCTCCGGGGAGCGTGTCTTCGGCGAAAGCATGCCGCTCTCGGAGCTGGGCAGCTTCACCGGGACGTTCAAACTGGACGAGGATGCCGGGCTGGGAACCTATGACGTGCGCGTCAGCAAAGGTCCCGGCGCAGATCCGTTCGGCTTCCTGTCCTTCCGCGTGGCGGAGTATCGCAAGCCCGAATACGAAGTGCTCGCCTCCCCCGACCGGCCAAACATGCTGGCCGGCGAACAGGTGACCTTCAGCCTCGATGCGAAGTATTACTCCGGCGGAGACCTGGGCAATGCACAGGTGGAATGGTTCCTCGAAACGGTCCCCTTTTATTTCGAGCCCGCCTCTGACGAGTATTCACGCTTCAATTTCAGGGACTGGGATCGGGATGAGTACTGGGACTCGCAGACATCCCGCGCGATCGGAACGCTGGCGCGCGGAAACGGCGTCACCGATGGAAACGGACATCTGGAAGTGACCGAAACGCTTGGGCTGGATGAGAACAAGAACAGCCAGCAGGTCTCCTTCCGAGCCAATGTGAACGACGTGGCAGGAAACACCGTCAGCGGCGGCACGAGTGTCATCGTGCACC
>JBAVVF010000353.1:0-1601 GCA_049697155.1 Anaerolineales bacterium | reverse complement strand
CTCTGCCTTCCCCTCGCTATCCACGTCGAGCGCTCTGCAATGGAAGCGCTTTCGCAGATTGGTCCTGGCACGATCCACATCAAGTGGAAGATGCTCTAGGCGCCGCCCAGGATATCGTCATGGACCTCGGCAGCGGCATGGGCATCGTGGGTTGAGATGGACGCGGCTCCATTCTTCTCGGTACACCGCAAGGCGAGAGCCGGACGCTGATGCTCACCAAGTCGCCATCCAACACAAGGGGAACGTCAATGCCGAGATACGATATCGCCACTGTGGTTTTCGAGGAAGAGGTGGAGTTCCTTGCCCTCCAGGCCAAATCTCTCCGCATGTTCGGCTCACAGCTTTCCATCAATGCGATCCACATCGTAGTGAATGGATCTGAGCAAGACCAAACAATTGAGAGGATTCGATCAGATGTTCTAGCCCACTATGGGGAGCGTGCCGCGCAAGTTCAGATCGTGCCGGCACGTGACCTTCTCCAGTTTCCTGACTCCCCGGGATGGCACTCGCAGCAGGCGTTAAAGTTCGCAATTGCCTCTCATACCGTCTCCGATTGCTATGTTACGCTTGATGCCAAGAACCATCTCGTTCGCAACTCCGACGACAGTATTTTCTTTAATCGAGAGGGTGTTGCTTACTTCCATCCGACTTCCTTGCGTCAGCACGAAATGGCCAAACATTACTATAAATGCGCGGAGCTGTGTGGCATTGATGCCGAGGAGTTCATAGATCTGTGTCTTCCTTCAATAACCCCCTCTACGCTGCACAAAGCTCATGTTTTTGGTCTGCAGCAGTTCCTTCTTGAAACTCACGGAGCAAGCTTTGAGACGATGCTCTGCCGTCAGTACTTACCAATTACTGAGTATTTAATATACGATTGCTACCTGCGTAAACTAAATATATTCGAGGAAGCCTACGCCTCCGGACCTCGGATTGTCGTGAGCTTATGGCCGTCGCAAGTCGACGACAAGCAACAATTTGACAGGTTAATGCATGACGTCGAAACAATTGAGGTTCCGTTTTTTTCAGTACACCGAGCCGCGCGTGAGCGATTGAGCAGGCAGCAAGCGGCACGGGTCTCTCGTTTCTGGACGCGGGTTGGATTGGTCGATTCCAAGAGCCAAGCCCGCCGCTACCTGACGCCAGGATGCGGCGAACGGACCGTTGGAAGTTCCTACGTAAGGAGCCTGCATTCAATCACTATTGTTCGGAAGCTTCAGCAACTTGGCGGCGCCGCGAGGTCAATGGTATCCTTCAATCGCGCGAGTGGGTTCCCAGACCGGGCAAGGGATTTAAGGATCGACAGCTATGGCTTCGTAAGAACGCAGCGACCCGATGGTAGCGTTAACATTGCAATGAAGATTGTTGATTCGGATCAAACGGATAACTTCATGTTGCGGGAGCGCTTGATTTCCCTAGGCAGACTCTTGCGGCCGATGAAGGTGGTCGGTTACAAAAAGAAGCGGTTCGGCAGCCCGCACGATGGCGGCTATGTGATGCTGGACGACATCACGGGGATCAAGGCGGTATTCTCATTAGGTATTGCCGGTAATGTCGATTGGGATATGGAAATGGCGAATAGGAGTATTCCAGTATATCAG
>JBAVVF010000352.1:0-6324 GCA_049697155.1 Anaerolineales bacterium | reverse complement strand
CTCCGTACAAGAGGATCCCCAGCACAGCAAAGGCCAGCAGCCCGCCGGCCCAGCGGATCGTCGTCTCTAACACATGGAGATTCATCGATGTGCCTCTCTCTGAGCCGCCCTGGCGCGGCGCAGCATAGGTTCAATGAACATTTTGATCGCCAGCCAATCCACCAAACCCGGGGCAAGGACCTTGAACCAGACCGCAAGCGGGCCGGGTCCCATCAACACCTCGCGGCGGCGTTTGAAAGCAGCATTCAATGTGATCTGTGCACACCGGTCGGCAGTCATCGTCCTTTTGGTGTAGTAGGCGCGGCCGCGTGCGCCGCGCGGCGCCCCATCCTTGGTGAGTTGCGCCTCGTGGAACTCCGTCACCACCCAGGATGGGCAAATCACTGTGCAGCTCACGCCATGCTGGTGCAACTCCATGCGGAGCGAATCATAAAATCCATGCATTGCATATTTGCTGGAAGAGTACGGTGTGTTATACGGGAGCGCCGCCTTGCCCATCAGGCTGGAGATTGCCACAATGCGTCCCCGGGTCTGCTTCAGATGCGGCAGGGCATAATATGTACAATACACCGCGCCGTAAAAATTAACATTCACCGTATGTTTGAACAGATGCAAATCCGGGAATTCATCGAATGGCGCGCTTGCCGCCAGTCCGGCATTGTTGATTAGCATATCAAGCCTGCCAAACGCAGCGATCGTTTTTTCGATCAATGCTTTGCATTGCGCTTCATCGCTCACATCGGTTGGAACGACCAGCGCATCTCCTCCAAGCCTTCGACACTCCGCCGCAACTTCCTCGAGCCGTTCGAGGCGGCGCGCCGCGACCGCCACCTTCGCTCCCTGACCCGCCAGGAGCAGCGCCAGCGATTTCCCGATCCCGGCTGATGCGCCCGTAACAATGACGGCCTGATCGCGAAAAACATCCTGTTTCATCGTTCCTCCAACTCAAAAAAATCTTGCCAGGTTAGCTGTCTTGATCCGACCCATGTTTCGGCGCAGTCTGTCGGCAGGGAATGGGCGCCCGTGAGCCGGATAAATGATCCGTGCGCCGGCATCCAGCATTCCCTGCCAGCTGCGATAGGCCTGATCCATATCCGTCATAAAGACGGTGCAATAGCGTGTCCCCGCCCACAGCAGGAAACTGGCTGCCGCATCGCCGCAGACCGCCTCGCCGCTGTCGAGCACGAGCGAAATGTGGTCGCTACAATGCCCCGGTGTGTAAAGGATCTGCCCTGCGACTCCGAACTGGCGCAAAACCTGGTTGTCATCGCCCGACATCAGAATGTCATTTTCCCGCAGGGTGAAAGGCGGAAAGGTCAATGTCCAGCGCGGGTCAAGTCGCATTTTCAGGCCAGCAACCAGCTTGATGAAGCTGTTGACATACCCCCCGCCATGCGATTTGTCATTCTTCCCACTTTGCAGAAGCGGAGCGGCCTGTTCGTGAGCAATGATGATTACCGAAGCAGCGCGGGTGAGTTCGTTCAGGAAACCTGCATGATCATCATGGTGATGAGTCAGGAGCAGATATCGAACATGGTCGACACGAATCCCAAGCCCGGCCAGCCTCCTGCGATAGGCCGGGTAGTCATGCTCATACCCCGTATCCACCTGAAGATACCCGCCCGCGCAGGGAAACAGGAAGATGCTCGACATACTCAAGGGAACGCTGACAGGTTTCATGGAAACTCATCACTTCAAGGCTTGCGAAACTCGATGCAATACAGCCAGCCCTTCCACACGTCGAAGAGGCGCGTCTCGAGCATGTGCGCCGGGACCAGGTCAAGCGGCGGGACGATCTCCCTGCGCTTGCCGCCAAACGATTTCTTGAAACCGGGGATGAACTTCTCGTATCCCCGTGCGCCCTTCTCGGTCTCATCGGAGATCAGGATGCGTGCGCCCGGCTTCGCCACGCGGATCATTTCCTCGATCGCGGCTTTTTTATCGTTGAAGAAGTTGATGCCGCCCACGTGGAAGACGCCATCGAACGTGGCATCCCTGACCGGTAGCTGCTCGCCGTTCCCGAGCAGCAGGTCCACCTCCCAGCCTTTCTTCGCCACATAACTCTGACAGCGCTGCAGCTGCCCGAGCGAAATATCCAGCCCGAACACCTCGCCGACATCCGGGCGATTGACCAGATAGGGAAGGTTCACGCCCGGTCCCACCGAGACTTCGAGCACGCGCCCGCCGCGCGGCTCGAGCCGGTCGGTGATCTCGCGGCGGCCGGTCTCCTCGTCCATGCCGATGTAGGCGAAGGCAACCTTCGAGAAGAAACGATACCCCCACGAGAACCAGTCGTACATGCGCGCGAAGCGGCGGTTGAAACCGGTCAGCGTCTCGGAGCGGAGAAAGTGGGGAATTCCATCTACGAGCGGATAATCCTTTTTGCAGCGCGGGCAGGTCAGGGTCCCCGTGCTAAGAATATGCCGATCCGTGCCGGCATACTCCAAATGTCCCTGGCAGCCGGGACAGGCGAGCAGATTCAACGTCGCAGCTTTCATGATTCCTCCTTGTGTCGTTCCAGCGAGTGTCTATCCCTTGATGTGCTCGATGCCCTGTTTGAACAACGTAATGATGTGAGGATCGTCCATGCGGTAATAGACCTCCTTGCCATCTCGCCGCGCGGTGACGAGGTGCATCTGGCGCAGGCCGCGCATGTGATGGGACACGGCCGATTCGGTGATCCCCACCAGCGCGGCCAGCGCGCCGACGTTTTTCTCGCCGTCCAGCAACGCCGACATGATCCGTACACGGCTGGTATCGCTGAAGGCGCGGAAGAGCTCGGCCACGTGCGCGGCGGAATGTTCATCCAAAGCAAAGGCCGTCATATCAGACACTCCGTATAACAAACAACTGAGTATATGTTCATGTGTTATATTATATGCCATTTATCCGTAAAATTCAAGAACCAGTTTCGTGCGAGCTTGACAAATCGCCTTACATGGCTATAATATAAAAGAACTTTATACCATAAAGCACTTTACCCAAAAGAGGAGAGCATGCAAGATCAATACACCCAACTCCAATTCATCGCAGCCAACTACTCAAAGCTGCAGGGCTTAAGGCAGGTACCTGTAGGGCTCCTGGTGGCTGCAGTGTCAATATGGGCCCTTGACCACCAGGGCGACCTGGGCCTCCCGATCGTGTTGACACTGGCAGCCGCCCTGCTCTACTGGCTGATCGACCGCTATTACGTCAACACCTTCGGGCGCATCCGCCCCACCGCGCAGATGCGCGTCTGGGAGATCACGGCCTCCGTGCTGGCGGGACTCCTGGCGCTGCTGGCCTTCTGGCTGGATACTGCACAGGATCTGCCATTCAGCGGGGTCGGTCTGGTCTTCGCCGCCGAGTTATTCATGGATTTCTGGCGCGCAACCTCCTCCGTCAAAAGGAGATCGTTCAACCTGTACCCCGAGAACCTTGTTGCGGCCGGCCTGATTCTCCTCCTCAGCCTCCTGCCGCTGACCGGCCTGGCATGGTGGGAAGTTCTGGGATTGCCATCCCAGCTCCTGGGCATGTTGATGATCATTGGTATCCTGCTTGTCGTCGCGGGGATCTGGGGACATGTCCGGGTCACGCGCGCGCTACCGGCTGGGGAGGCGAAACACGATGCCAACCCCCTTTGAAGAACTCGCCAACCTGGACAAGCTCGTCCATGAGCCGGCCCGGCTGTCGATCCTGACGGCGCTTTCAGTCTGCGAGAGTGCGGACTTCCTCTCCCTGCGGCGGCTGACGGGCTTGAGCGACGGAAACCTTTCGGTTCAGTTGTCCAAACTGGAGGAGGCCGGACTGGTGGACATCCAAAAACAGTTCGTGGCAAAGAAGCCAAACACACGTGCCAGCATCACAGATAAAGGCAGTCTGGCCATCCAGCGTCATTGGGAGCAGTTGAACGTCATCCGGCAAAATGCGGCGGCCTGGGAAACCAACGAGCCGCAGGAAAAGCCGGTCCAGCCACCGAAACCAACCCGGAGGAAACCATGAAAAAGCCAGTCAGGCCAGCGCCATCGCACAGCCATCGGCGCGCGGATCACTCCCCGCGCTGAGTACGCCTGTTTCGGCGTCGCGCAGGATGACCTGTCCGCGGCCGAAGAGCGAGCGCTCGAAGCCGCTGACCGGATACACGGGATGCCCCATCTCTTCCAGACCTGAAATCACATCGGCAGGGATGCCCTCCTCGAGCGCGACGC
Organism: Anaerolineales bacterium; assembly: GCA_049697155.1. Classification (GTDB taxonomy): domain Bacteria; phylum Chloroflexota; class Anaerolineae; order Anaerolineales; family Villigracilaceae; genus Defluviilinea. Next base: position 2,137 of record JBAVVF010000352.1, on the reverse strand, counting down.
GCCCGCCGGACGTTTCCACGTCGATGCAGAAGCGCGGCAGGTCGAGGGCAGACTGTGGGTCGAGGCCGCCGTCCACCAGCGCGGACAGCACCTGCACGTGTCCCTGCGGCTGCATGAATCCGCCCATGACACCATAGCAGGCAAACAACTCTTCGCCCTCCCCCCTGTCCACTTTTCCCTTATTCCCTTCCCCCTGTTTCGTCACCATGGCCGGGATGATCGTGTGATAGGGCCGCTTACGCGGCGCGAGCGCATTGGGATGGTCCGGGTCGAGGCTGAAGTTGTGTCCGCGGTTCTGCAGGGTGAAACCAAAACCTTTCGGCACGATGCCGGTCCCAAAGCCCCAGTAATTGCTGTTGATGAACGAACAGGCATTGCCAAATCGATCGACGACGCTCAGGTAGACAGTCCCCGAGGACGAAACCGGCGTGCCGCGCCTTGGGTCGATCGTGGCCCGCTTTCGGTCGATCAATTTCCGTCGTTCGTCTGCATATCCCTTCGACAGGAGTTCCGCAACGGGAACGTTTGAGAACTTCGGGTCGGCGACGTACCCGCGCGAATCGGCGAAGGCCAGGCGCAGCGCTTCGATCAGGAGGTGCAGGCGCTCGGTCGAGAGCGGGTCGAGTGTGGAAAGGTCAAAGCCTTCCAGGATATTCAGCGCGATCAGGGCCGTGATGCCCTGCCCGTTGGGCGGACATTCGTGGACGCGCAGGCCGCGATAAGTCACGGAGATCGGCTCCTCCCAGGTTGAAGTATGGGATGTAAGGTCATCCATGCTCATGCATCCGCCCGCTTCCCTGATCACGCCGACGATTGCCTGTGCGATCTCACCCTGATAGAAAGCCGATCTGCCCCCGCGTGCCACTGTCTCGAAGGTCCGCGCCAGGCTGGGATTGCGGAAGATTTCCCCCGCGTTGGGCCCGCGCCCGTCGATGGTTAATTCCTGCCCGTTCAGCGCGGACCTCAGCTGATTCTGCGCGCCGCGCTGCCAGGCGTGCGCCGTCACCGGCCCGACCGGGAACCCATCCCTCGCCAGGCGGATGGCCGGTGCAAGGACCTCCCCCATCGCGAGCGAGCCATGTCTCTCGAGGAGGTCGAACCAGCCCGCGCAGGCGCCGGGTACCGTCACGGTGTGAACGTGGAATGGGGGCAGCTCGCCGGGGAAACCCTCCTGCTTGAGCCGGTCGAGCGTCAGCGCGGCAGGCGCGCGTCCCGATCCGTTCAGGGCAGTCACCCGTTTGGTTTCCGCCGAATAGAACAGCGCGAACATATCCCCGCCGATTCCCGTGGAGGTGGGCTCGGTGACGTTGAGGGCCGCGCCCGCCGCGACCGCGGCATCGGCGGCATTTCCGCCCTTTGCCAGGATTTCAAGGCCCGCGGCGGTGGCCAGCGGCTGGGAAGTGGCGACCATCCCATTCCGGCCGTAGACCGGTGACCGACGGGAGTAAAAAGAGAGTGTTTTCATGGTTCGATTGTAGCATTCCAGGCAAAGAAGGTTTGACACAACATTATGGTTTCTTTACACGATCTTTACATTCATCTGCTAGGATAGAATAGCAGTATCCTGAAGACCCAACGAACGTCATAGAAAGTGACAGACTTGATACCGAACGAGCAGGAACTTCTACGGCTTGCATGTGAGCTGAACACCGCTGCTCTGGCAGAGATTTACGATTGCTACAGCCCGGGTTTATATCGCTATGCAATGCGCCTGCTCGGCGACCCATCCCTCGCCGAAGACTGCGTGGCTGAAGTATTTGCGCGGTTCCTCAAGTCTCTGCAAGCCCGCCATGGACCGCGCGACCACCTGCAGGCCTACCTTTACCGGATCGCGCACAACTGGATTATGGATGTATACCGGGTACCCGACCGGACTTGTGAGCTGAGCGAGGCACTCCCCTGCGAGGAAGCGACAGAAGAGGAAGCGGCCAGGCGCATACGCCAGAAACAGGTTCGCAATGCAATCCGCAGCCTGACGCCGGATCAGCAAAAGGTCATCTCGCTGAAATATCTGGAAGATTGGAGCAACGAGGAAATTGCGCAGGTCCTGCACAAACCCGTCGGAGCCGTCAAGTCGATCCAGCATCGCGCCCTGGCAAGTCTGCATAAACTGTTGAATGGAAAGAAAAGATGAAAA
>JBAVVF010000351.1:0-2146 GCA_049697155.1 Anaerolineales bacterium | reverse complement strand
TGCGTGAACTGACCGGCATCATCAACATTGGCAAGGCGGTTATTTCGATCAACGATCAGCGCTTTTTATTCCAGAAGATCGTCGACGGGGCCGCGCAGGTTGCCGAGGCGAATGCAGCCTGGCTGCTTGTCCGGAACGATGAGAACAAGCTGTTCCTGCTTGCCGCCCAGCGCGGGCTTCCTGACATCTGGACCAAAAAAATGAATATGCCCCTGGACGATGGCCTCAGCGGCCTGGTGGCTCTTTCCGGCGAGACGTTATCCATAGCCGGTGAACCGCTGTCAAGGTTCAGGGTTGCCAGTCTGGGAAAAGCCGCCTGCGCGGTACCGATCAAGGTCCACAAGGAAGTGATCGGTATGCTGGTAGTGGCCCGCCGGGAGGCGCGCCCGTTCGAAAAAACGGAACAGACCCTGCTCGAAGCGGTTGCGGATTACGCCTCCATCTCACTCGTCAATGCGCGGCTCTTCCGGGCTCTGAACAGTGCTGTGCAAGCCTCGAAGGAAGGGGAGAGGCGGCAAAGTGCAGTACTCGCATCGGTACAGAGCGTGATGTCGGATGAGCTGCAGGCGATATCCAATCAGATAGACATTTTGTTGACAGAGCGAACGGGACCCCTGACCGGGCCGCAACGGCAGGCTTTGCAGACAGCCCGGGCTGCCATGCAGCGCCTGGTGCGCGCGGCCGAGAAGACCGCGCCGCCAGCCCCCATCAAATTAAAAGAGAAGTAAAATTCCATCATTGCACCTATGCCGAAACCTGACCTGATCCTGCTTGCCCTGGAAGAAGCCTCCACCTTAAACGTAGTCGAGCGCGCCTTGCGTTCTGCCAGCTATGAGACCGCAGCTGCCAAAGATATAGCTTCCCTCGAGAAAACAATCAAAGAATCTGTCCCCGCTCTCCTGCTGATCGGCGAGTCCTTCAATGGTCATGACAGTCTGCAGGCCGCCAGGGAATTACGGGATCTTTTCCCAAGCATGCCCATCCTGATCTATGCGGACCAGGTCACGCCTGAATTGATCAGGGGGATTTTCCAGCTCGGATTGAACGGGTATTTATGCCCGCCGCTCAACCCGGAAGACATTCTGGAGGGTGTGGAAAGCAGCCTGCGGAACGCTCGCCGCGTGGGTGACTGGCTGCGCCGCGAAGTTCACCGCACGACTGCCTCGCTCAAAAAGCGTGTCCAAAGCTCCGAATCCGAGCATGCCCAGCTGGAGGCGGTGTTCAACAACATCCGCGACAGTGTGATGATCCTTGATCAGGAAAAGGTCGTACTGCTTATCAACCCGGCCATGTGCCGTACCTTTGGCATCAACCCAAAAACAGTGATCGGCAAGCCGGCGCTGGATGTCGTGGTTCATCCCGATCTGGTCACCCTGATCACGGCCGCCAACTCGAGCGATCCCTATCAATCTCATGAAGTCCATTTTCCGGATGGCAGAATTGGCAATGCCCAGTTTACCCCCATCCAGGATGTGGGCTATGCCCTCACCATGCAGGATATTACCTATCTCAAGGAAGTAGACCGTATCCGAAGTGAGTTCGTCCATGCCGTTTCACATGACCTGCGTTCGCCGCTCACGTCCGTGATCGGGTATACGGAGCTGGTGGAACGGGCCGGGCAGTTAAATGAGAGTCAGCGTGAGTTCCTGGGCCGGATCAAGGACAGTGTCCGGCATATTACCTCCCTGGTCAACGAGCTGCTCGATCTTGGAAGTATCGAAGCGGGCGTCGATACCCACCGCGAGTTCGTGCAGCTGGAGGGAATTCTGCGTTATACCCTCGATATGCTGCATGGACAGATCAAGTCCAAGCGGCTCAAAATCCAGACAGAGATTGCTCCAAAACTGCCGGCCTTGCGCGCCAATCCGATGCGTCTCCGGCAGGTTTTTGATAACGTAATCGGGAATGCGATCAAATATTCCAATGCCAACGCAGAAATACAGATTTCGCTGCGTGCGGAGGGGGAACAGGTGATTTTACAGGTCACGGATCAGGGGCCGGGCATTCCCCCCGAGGACCAGCCGCACATCTTCGATAAGTTCTACCGGGGGAAGAATATTGGTTCGAACATTGCCGGTTCCGGGCTGGGGCTCGCCATCGTCAAGAACATTGTCGAAAGTCATCAGGGACGCATATGGGTGGAATC
>JBAVVF010000350.1:0-10703 GCA_049697155.1 Anaerolineales bacterium | reverse complement strand
GTTGTAAGGAAAAGTTATGGAAGAACAAAAAAAGCTAAGTTTAATCACTTCGTTCCCGAAAAAGGACTCCCGCCTGCGCGGACGCCGCCGCATTGGCGAGACGATCATCCAGGGACTGTTATTTTTTAGCGGATTCGTGTCCATCCTGACCACGCTCGGCATTGTTTACGAGCTGGGCAAGGAATCGCTGCTGTTTTTTCAGATGCCGGAAGTGGACGTTCTGAAGATTCTCACCAGCACGACCTGGCAGCCGCACACCGGGCATTTCGGGATCTGGCCGCTGATCACAGCCACATTGATGACGACCCTGATCGCCATGCTGATTGCCATCCCGCTGGGGCTGGCAGTTGCCATTTACCTGAGTGAATACGCCACGCCGAAGGCCAGAAGCATCCTCAAGCCAATCCTGGAAGTGTTGGCCGGCGTTCCGACGATCGTATACGGATATTTCGCCCTGATGTTCATGACTCCGCTGCTGCGCTCGATCTTTGGAAAGGATGTGGTCGAGATCTACAACACGGCCTCAGCCGGGCTGGTGATGGGAATCCTGATCCTGCCGCTGATCACGTCGATGGCGGAGGATGCTCTCAGCGCAGTGCCGCGCTCGTTGCGGGAGGCTGCCTACGGAATGGGAGGCACGCGCCTCGAAGTCGCGCTGCAGATCGTCCTGCCCGCGGCGCTCTCGGGGATCGCGGCGGCGATCATCATCGGTCTCTCGCGCGCCATCGGCGAGACGATGATCGTGGCCGTCGCAGCCGGCGCCGGCCCGAACTTCACGCTCAACCCGTTCCAGAGCGCCGAGACGATCACAGGCCACATCGTCCGCATCTCGGGCGGTGACCTGTCGTACGACTCGATCGATTACAACAGCATTTTTGTGCTCGGGCTGCTGCTTTTTGTCATCACACTGACCCTGAACTTTATCAGCCAGCGGATCGTGCGGCGCTTCCGGGAGGTGTACGAATGAAAGAGAAGCTCGCTACCCCGAACTACAACGTCAACATCGCGGGACGCAACCGCAGCGGCTCGATCTGGCGCGGGATATTTCAGGCCTCTACGATCGTTGGCATCCTCGCGCTCATTGCGTTATTGCTGAACGTCATCAATGGCGCGTTCGGTTATATCGTTCTGGAAGCCAGGGTTGATCCCGCGACATTGGCTCTGGATGGTGTCCCGCTCGAGGAACAAAACAAGGAACAACTCATCACTACCTTGAAAGCCAGCATTTCCAGCGGGGCCTACAACAAGCTCGAAAAGGACCAGCCGTTTGCCAAACGGTCCGCGGCCAGCATCCGCCAGCTCGTGCTCGAAAGGGTGGTCAAGTACGATGTCAAGCAATCGTGGTCCTTTTGGGAATCCATCACCCGCGCGGGCGAGATCAAACAGGAAGCCGCGGAAAGGTATCCCGGCGCGATCCTTAAGTTCAACTCCTGGCTGTCGTCCGATTTCGTCGCGCGCCCACAGTCCAGCGAGGCGCTCACGGCCGGGGTGCGCACTGCCATCCTGGGTTCGCTCTGGACGATCCTGTTCACCCTTTTGCTGGCCTTCCCGCTCGGGGTCGGCGCGGCGATCTATCTCGAGGAGTATGCAGCCGACAACCGTTTCAACCGCCTGATCCAGACCAACATCAACAACCTGGCCGGCGTGCCCTCCATTGTCTATGGCATTCTGGGGCTGGCGATCTTCGTGCGGGCCCTCGAACCGCTGACCAGCGGATCGATCTTCGGACTGGTCGACCCGACCACGGCCAACGGCCGGACGGTCCTGGCGGCCGGCCTGACCCTGGGCCTGCTCGTGCTTCCGATCATCATCATCAACGCCCAGGAGGCGATCCGGGCCGTGCCGCAGTCCCTGCGCAAGGCCAGCTACGGGCTTGGCGCGACGAAGTGGCAGACCGTCTGGTCGCACATCCTGCCGAATGCCATGCCGGGGATTCTGACCGGCACGATCCTGGCCATCTCGCGGGCCATCGGCGAGACCGCTCCGCTGATCGTCGTGGGCGCCTCGACCGCCATCAGCTTCGACCCGTCCTCGCCCTTTTCGAAGTTCACGACGCTGCCCATCCAGATCTTTCAGTGGACCTCGCGTCCACAGGCCGAGTTCCGCAGTCTTGCGGCGGCGTCCATCCTTGTACTACTCATTATTTTGCTCAGCCTGAATGCTTCGGCAATTCTGCTGCGCAATCGTTTCAGCAGGAGATATTAATCATGGCACAGCCATTACCAAATCACGAATATTCAAAGCATGTGCTGGAGGCCAAAGGTCTCGGCATCTATTACGGTGACTTCCAGGCCGTCACGAACGTCAACATCCCCATCAGACGTCACAAGATCACGGCCATCATCGGTCCATCGGGCTGCGGGAAAAGCACGCTGCTGCGGGCCTTCAACCGCATGAACGAGCTGGTCCCGGGCACAAGCATCGAAGGCGAAGTCCTTTTCGACGGCGAAAATCTATATGACTCGGTCGTGGATCCCGTTGAAGTTCGCTACCGGATCGGGATGGTCTTCCAGAAACCAAACCCGTTCCCGAAGTCCATCCGCGAGAACATTGCCTGGGGGGCGCGCATCCATGGTTTCAAAGGCAAGATGGACGACCTGGTCGAATCCTGCCTGCGGCAGGCCGCGCTGTGGGACGAGGTCAAGGATAAGCTCGACCAGTCCGGGCTGACGCTCTCGGGCGGACAGCAGCAGCGGCTGTGCATTGCCCGGGCCCTGGCCGTCCAGCCGGAGGTCATCCTGATGGACGAGCCGGCCTCGGCCCTGGACCCGATCGCCACGCTGAAGATCGAAGAGCTGATGCAGGAGCTAAAGAAGGATTACACCATCGTCATCGTGACCCACAACATGCAGCAGGCCGCCCGGGCCTCCGACTACACTGCCATGATGATGCTCACCGACCGCCAGACGCGTTCCGGAACGGTCATCGAATACGACGAAACCAACCGCATCTTTATGAATCCAAAAGATAAGCGCACCGAAGACTACGTCACCGGCAGGTTCGGATAGATTTGGAGATATAATATGACGACCTACCCGAGAACAGAGGATCCCATGCTCCGTAAAACGTTTGAACACGAAATCCAACAGGTGAAAGATGACGTGCTTTTGCTGGGAAGCATGGTAGAGCAGGCCATCCTGAACACAGTGGAGGCCTTGAAGAAACGCGACATCAAGGCATCTCATGAAATCCTGGATGCCGACAAGCTGATCAACCAGAAACGCTTCGAGATCGAGAACCAGCTGATGGTCCTGATCGCCACGCAGCAGCCCATGGCACATGACCTGCGACTGCTGGCCTCCTGCATGGAGATCATCTCCGAGCTGGAGCGCATGGGCGACTATGCCAAGGGGATCGCCAACATCAATATCCGCATGGGCGATGCGCCGCTCCTCAAGCCGCTGATCGACGTCCCGCGCATGGCTCAGAAGGGCGCGGACATGCTGCACCGGGCGCTGACGGCCTTCGTCAATGAAGATGTGGAAGAGGCGCAAAAGATCCCGATGGAGGACGATGAAGTTGACGCCCTCTACAACCAGATCTACCGCGAGCTGATGACTTTCGTGATCAGCGATCCGACCACCATGGAGCGGGCCAACTGGCTCCTGTGGGTGGCGCACAATCTCGAGCGCGTCGCCGACCGGGTCACCAACATCTGCGAACGGACTGTCTTTATCGCCACGGGCGAGATGACCGAGATCAAGTCCACAGACGATGAGTTCTGGAAGTCCCAAAAGAACGGAAAATAAAGCAAAAATCCGCCTCCCGGCGGATTTTTATTTGAGAAAGCAATCTCTAGCCCATTCTTCCCGTGATATAGGCTTCTGTCAATTCCTGTTTGGGCCGGGTAAACATCTCGTTCGTATCGGAGAACTCCACCAGTTCCCCCAGCCAGAACAAACCGGTGTGATCCGAGACGCGTCCTGCCTGCTGCATGTTATGCGTGACGATCACGATCGTATAGTCCTTCTTTAACTCCCCGATCAATTCCTCGATGCTCAGGGTCGCGATCGGGTCGAGCGCGGAGGTCGATTCATCCATCAGGATCACTTCCGGCTGCACCGCGATCACGCGGGCGATGCACAGTCGCTGCTGCTGGCCCAGGGAAAGTCCCAGTGCATCGGACTTCAGGTCGTCCTTCACCTCGTCCCACAATGCCGAGGCCCGCAGAGACTTCTCGACCACTTCGTCCATCTTCACGTCCAGGCCCATGACCCGCGGACCAAAGGCAACGTTATCATAACTGGACTGCGGGAAGGGGTTCGGCTTCTGGAAGACCATGCCCACCCTCTGCCGGAGAGTGACGACATCCATATCTTCGTCGTAAATATCCTTTCCCTCCAGGAGAATCTTGCCCACCACGCGGGTGCCATCAATGGTATCGTTCATGCGGTTGAGGCAGCGCAGGAAGGTGGATTTGCCACAGCCGGAGGGACCGATCAGGGCTGTGACCTGGCGCGGCATGATATCGAGAGTGATGCCGTCCAAGGCTTTCTTGGTGCCATAATAAAAATCAAGATCCCGAACGGAAAAGGCAGGTTGGCCATTATTCATGGCCTTATTTTATCATCGTAACCTTGCATGCACAGGGAATGACCACCACAACGTCTTTCACCACGGAGCACACGGAGTTCACGGAGATTTTCTAAAGGTTTTCTCCGTGTTCTTAGCGCTCTCCGCGGTGAAGTTGTTCAACCATTAAGCCCTCATCACATTTACCCCCAGGTTATCGGCATGATCGCTGATCCGTTCGAGCACGCGCAGGGTCTCGGTAAAGATGACATTGGCTTCCGAATTGCAGATGCCCTCCTCCAGCCGTTCGATGTGCATCTGCCTGGGATTTGCGCTCCGCGTGGATAAATGCCTTATAATTCAGCCCGATGAAACGACTAATTATCCTTTTTGTCCTTTCTCTTCTTTTCCTGACGGCCTGCTCTTCCAACAACACAGACTCCAATCCTCCCCCCGCCACCTACATCGAAAACAAAGGCTCAGACACCATCGTCAATCTGGCGCTGGCCTGGGCGGAAACGTATCAGGCCGCCCACCCGGAGATCCGCATCTCGGTCACGGGCGGAGGCTCCGGGACGGGAATCGCCTCCCTTATCAACGGGACAGTGGATATTGCCAACGCCTCGCGCCAGATCAAGGAGGAGGAAATTGCCAACGCCAGGTCCAACGGGATCGAGCCGCTCGAGCATATCATCGCCCGCGACGCCATCGCGGTCATCGTCAACCCGCAGAACCCGATCAGCGAATTAACCTTAAAACAAATCTCGGACATTTACAGCGGGAAGATCACCAACTGGTCCGAGGTCGGCGGGGAAGACCGGCCCATCGTGCGGCTCTCGCGCGAAACGAATTCAGGCACGCACGTCTATTTCCTCGAGACGGTCCTGCGCCTGGGCAGCGACGAAGATAAGACACTTTTCTCGACAGATACGCTCCTGCTTCCATCCTCCGAGGGCATCATCGCCGAAGTGCGCCAGAACCCGAACGCCATCGGCTACGACGGGCTGGGCTATGTCCCCAAAGACCTGAAGATGATCGCCATCGCCGAACAGGACGGCGGCGCCTACGTGCTGCCGTCCATCGATACGGTCAACGACAAAACGTATGCTATCGCGCGCGACCTTTACATGTATACGGACGGCGAACCGACCGGGATCGTCAAGGAATATCTGGATTGGATCTTTTCTCCCGAGGCACAGGAGATCGTGGCTGAGCTTGGTTTTGTGCCTGTTACAGATCAGTGAGGTGGTATGGAAAAATCTCTTACCTGGTATGAATTTGTCATCACGCGCCTGATCAAGGCTTCGGGGTATTCAGCCATACTCTTTGTGGCACTCATCTTTTTCTTCCTTGTGCGCGAAGGGCTCCCCACATTTTGGAAGGCAGACCTCTCTTCGCTCTTCAGCACGCGCTGGTATCCCATTGAAGAATATTACGGCATTCTGCCTCTGATCACCGGCTCCCTGATCGTGACGATCGGCGCGACGCTGGTGGCCGTGCCTTTTGGGATTGGGACAGCGGTCTATATCTCGGAGATCGCGCCGCGCTGGATGCGCGAGATCCTCAAGCCGCTGGTGGAACTGCTGGGCGGACTCCCTTCCGTCGTGCTGGGATTCCTCGGCATCCTGCTGCTTTCGCCGTTCCTGCGCGTCTTTCTCGACCTGCCGACAGGCCTGACCGCCCTGACAGGCTCCCTGCTCCTCGGCGGAATCGCAGTACCGACCGTCGTGTCGGTGGCGGAGGATGCCCTCGACGCGGTGCCGCGTGCCTACCGCGAAGGCGCCTGGGCACTGGGCGCCACTCGCTGGCAGACCATCTGGCGGGTGACATTCCCCGCGGCCCGCTCGGGTGTCCTGACTGCGATCATGCTCGGCGTAGGCCGTGCCATCGGCGAGACGATGACCGTCATGATGGTCACCGGGAATGCCCCTGTGCTGGCCGTGAAACTCGGCAGCCTGTTTTCCCCGGTCCGCACGATGACTGCCACCATCGCGGCGGAAATGGGTGAGGTGGCCAGCGGCAGTACTCACTATCATGTATTGTTCTTCATTGGCATGGTGTTATTCCTGATCTCGATGGGAGTGAACATCGCCGCCTCATCGGTGGTCTTCCGGGCCAAGAAGCGCGCCGAAAGGATCCTGTCATGAAGCGCGCCCTGACAATCAACCGCCACCTCGGGCAGCGGATCGGCTTTACGGCCGTCACCCTGATGGCAGTAGCAACCGTCATCCCAATTATCGCGGTCGTTATATACATATTCATCCAGGGCCTGCCGGCGATCTCGCTTGAGTTCCTGACTGGCTTTCCACACGACGGCATGCGCGCCGGGGGAATCCTGCCGGCCATCATCGGCACGCTCTATCTCACGGTGGGCACGGCCATCTTCTCGGTTCCGCTCGGCATCGCCGCGGCCATCTATCTTGCCGAATACGCTTCCGATACGCCTCTGACCCGCACGATCCGGATCGCGATCATCAACCTGGCCGGCATTCCCTCGGTCGTTTACGGGTTGTTCGGTCTGGGTCTCTTTGTGATCTTCCTGAACTTTGGAACCTCCATCCTTGCGGCCTCCCTGACCCTTTCGATCATGACTTTGCCGGTCATCATCAGCACCGCCGAAGAGTCACTGCGCTCGGTGCCGCAGGCCTTCCGCACGGTCAGCATCTCGCTGGGCGCCACGCGCTGGCAGACGATCCGCCGCATCGTTTTGAAAGAGGCATTGCCCGGCATTCTGACAGGCGTCATTCTCGGGCTGGAACGCGCCGCCGGAGAAACTGCTCCGATCCTCTTCACCGGAGCAGCGTTCTTCCTGCCGCGTTTGCCGCACTCCCCCTTCGATGCGACCATGGCACTGCCCTACCATCTTTTCGTGATCTCGACCCAGGTCCCTGAGATGCCGATCCACATCCAGTACGGAACCGCACTTGTTCTGCTGGTCTTTGTCCTGACCATGAATGTAATTGCAACAATCATCCGTTCGAGAGCGAGGGCGAAACGACAATGGTAGGTTACATCGATGGTCGAGTAGGGCAAGTGATCTTCTTGCCCGTATCGAGACCACCTGTTTCATTGTAAATATTCCTGTAACGGGTGGTCTCGATACGTCCCGCCACGAGATCGCGGGACTACTCGACCACCGAGCTATTATCAAATGGACAAAATAATTATCGAAAACCTGTCATTACAATATGCCGACGGCACTGAATCTCTGCGCGGCATCAGCTTGAACATCCGCGAAAAAGCAGTGAGCGTCCTCTTCGGCCCGGCCGGCGGCGGAAAGTCCACGCTGCTGCGCTGTCTGAACCGTCTCAACGATCTCACCGAGGTGAAAGCCTCCTCGGGCCGCATTCTCATCGACGGGAAGAATATCCTCGAACCGGATGTGGACGTGATCGCTCTGCGCCGCAGGGTCGGGATGGTCTTTGCCCGCCCGGTCGTGCTGCCGTTGAGCATCCGCGGCAACCTCACGTACGGACTGGAACTGGCCGGCGAGAAGCGCCGGGCCAGGTTGGATGAAGCGGTCGAACGGAGTCTGAAGCTGGCCGCGCTGTGGGAGGAAGTCCATGACCGGCTGGACGATCCCGCCATCGCCCTCTCGGGCGGGCAGCAGCAGCGTCTGTGTCTGGCACGCTCCCTCGCTCTTCAGCCCGAGATCATCCTGCTCGACGAGCCGACCTCCGGACTCGATCCCATCTCGACCGGCAAGGTGGAGTTCGCGCTGCAGGAGCTGAAGAAGGAATATACCATCATCCTTGTGCCTCATTCCGTGCAGCAGGCCGCCCGGACCGCCGATTATGCCGCGTTCTTTTTGCAGGGGGAGTTGGTCGAATACGGCGAAGGCAAATCGATCTTTACCGCGCCCAAGCTAAAAAAGACAGAGGACTACGTCACCGGAAGGTTTGGGTAGAATTTTCCCGTCATTGCGAGGGCGGCGCTCTTCCGTCCGAAGCAATCTCTTATACAATAAATGAGATTGCTTCGTCGCCGCTTTGCGTCTCCTCGCAATGACAGAAAGTCGTATTATGAAAACCGTCCTTTTCCTCTGTACCGGTAATTCCTGCCGCTCGCAAATGGCCGAAGCCATTGTCAACGCCCGTTACCCGGAATGGAAAGCCTATTCCGCCGGGACGAAACCGGCCGGATATGTCCATGAGCTGGCAATTGAAGCATTGAATGAAATTGGGATCTCCCATGCATGCGAGTCAAAACACATCAACGATTTACCGACCAGAGACTTTGACCTCGTGGTGACAGTCTGCGATTCGGCCGCGGAGGAATGCCCGGTCTGGCCGGGGAAGGCCGGGCGGCGCGTCCATCACGGGTTCGTGGACCCCGCCAAAGCGGAGGGAACGCGCGAGGAGCAGAAGCAGGTCTTTCGTCAGGTGCGGAGCGAGATGCTGGAAGTGATCCCAAGGATATTAAACGGAGAACACATTGAATGAGCAATCCATACAACATATTATTTGAAACGGTTCGGATCGGTCCCGTGATCGCTCCGAACCGTTTTTATCAGGTGCCGCAGTGCAACGGGTTCGGTCATCGCATGCCGCAGGGACTGGCCGCGATGCGCGGCATGAAAGCGGAAGGCGGCTGGGGTGTGGTCTGCACCGAGGAGGTGGAGATCCATCATTCGAGCGATCTTTCACCATACTTTGAAGGACGTTTGTGGGATGACGGCGATATCCCTGCGCTGGCGCTGATGGCGGAAGCCGTCCACAGGCATGGATCGCTGGCAGGGATCGAGCTTTCCTACAACGGATACAACGCCGGAAACCTTTATTCGCGCGTCCCGTCCCTTGCCCCCAGCTCGATGGGAACCATTGGCGGCTCGGGCTATGATCCCGTGCAGACCCGCCGCATGGATAAAGAGGACATTCGGGAGGTGCGCAAGTGGCATCGCGCCGCGGCGCTGCGCGCCAAACGGGCAGGCTTCGATATCGTCTACTGCTACGCTGCGCATGGGATGACGGCCGCGATCCAGTTCATTTTGAAGCGGTTCAACGACCGGACCGATGAATACGGCGGCTCGCTCGAAAACCGTGTTCGTTTCCTGCGGGAGTTAATCGAAGACACAAAAGATGCCGTGGGTGACAAATGCGCGGTGGCGGTCCGCTTCGCAGTGGACGAATTGATCGGCGAGGGAGGTCTCACGCATCAGGGCGAGGCGCACGACGTGGTTGCCATGCTCGCCGAGCTGCCCGATCTGTGGGATGTGAACGTCAGCGGCTGGAGCAACGATTCGGTGACGTCCCGCTTCGGAAAAGAGGGTCATCAGGAAAAATACATTTCATTCGTCAAAGGGTTGACGACGAAGCCTGTGGTGGGGGTTGGGCGCTATACATCCCCTGATTCGATGGTCTCGGCGGTCCAACGCGGCGTGCTGGACTTCATCGGCGCGGCGCGGCCTTCCATCGCCGATCCGTTTTTGCCGAACAAAGTCCGGGAGGGACGCGTCGAAGATATCCGGGAGTGCATCGGCTGCAACATTTGTGTGACCGGCGATATGCGCTTCGTACCGATCCGCTGCACGCAGAATCCAACCATGGGCGAGGAGTGGCGGCGCGGCTGGCATCCCGAGATCATTGCGCCGAAGAAATCTGAAAAGGAAGTGATGATCGTCGGTGCAGGTCCGGCGGGATTGGAAGCCGCGCAGGCCCTCGGTCAGCGCGGCTATGAGGTAACCCTGCTCGAAGCGCACCGGGAGCCGGGCGGGCGCGTGCTCCGCGAATCTGCACTGCCTGGGCTGAACGAATGGCGCCGCGTCGTGGACTGGCGATTGACGCAGATCAGGAAGATGAAGAATGTCGAGGTGTACCCTTCCAGCCCGATGACTGCCGGAGAGATCCTGGAAACCGGCGCGCTGAACATTATCCTTGCCACCGGGGCAACCTGGCGGCGGGATGGGATGGGCCGCACATTGCGAAGTCCCATCCGGGGATATGAACTGGAGAATGTTTTCAGTCCTGATGATTTGATGGATGGAGATTTGGTGACTGGTAAATTGGGAATTGGTGATTGGGTGATTTACGACGATGATCACTTTTACATGGGCGGCGTGCTGGCGGAACTGCTTGCTGAACAAGGATGTAATGTCACGCTTGTCACACCTGCACCTTTAATTTCGTATTGGTCGCAATACACGCTGGAACAGGAGCGCATCCAGCATAAGCTGATGAAGCTAGGTGTAAGGT
>JBAVVF010000349.1:0-2392 GCA_049697155.1 Anaerolineales bacterium | reverse complement strand
ATCCGTGGCCTGCTCTCGGCCCATTTGACCGTCCTGTATGCCTCGCGGGTCATCTCGGCGGTGCAGAATCGCTTTGGGGAAGCGCTGAGTGACAAGTTCGAGATCTCCAGCTGGGAGGACGCGGCGGACAAGATCAGGGAAGCCGCCCAAAGTGCGCTTGAACGCCGTCAGGAGCGATTGACCGGCGACGCTGAACGCGGCGGTCAGATCGGGCGCGACATCGACAATCTCATGCCGCGCGAGATCAATGACACGACCAAACTTCAGCTGCTGCTCTCGCTCTCGCAGGGTGCCCGGACGGATTTCGACCAGAAGACTCACCGTCAGGTCAAGCGGGTCTTCAGCCGCTTCGGTTATGTTTTCCTGATCGCGCAGCTGCTGGAGGGGCGGCCGGCAGACGAAGTGATCGAAGAGGTGCTGGATCATATGGGACAGGCGGAGGAAGCTTTGCGCTTTGCCTGGGGACAGCGCGAGTACGCTCGTCTTTCTGCCAATGCACAGCGCCTGGCCGACTTTGGCCTCGCAGCCAGGAACGCCTTCGGGGAGGAGCGGCTCAACGAATCGCCGGCCGCCCTCGGGGAGTCCGACCGGGAGTCCCTGGTGGAGGCGCTCGGGCGATATGCGCTGAACGAAGTCCACCGGCAGCTGCTGCTCGGCGCGACCTCCGAACTGTGGGTGGATTATTTGACCCGCATCGAGGCGCTGCGCGTCGCGATCGGCCTGGAGGCTTACGCACAGCGTGACCCGCTGGTACAATATAAAACGAAAGCCTCTGAAATGTTTGCCCAACTGGTGGAAGATATTCGAGGTCTGGTGATCGGCAGGGTCTTTGCGTACCAGCCGCGGCCCGTTGAGATCACGCCGGTCGAGATCTCCGAGGCGCCCACGCAGGTGGCACAGACTCCTCAGCTGGATGGCGGTAAGAAAAAGAAACGCCGACGACACTAAATAATAAAAGATGACAGAACGCATCACGGCCTCCCTCAACACCTATCGCGCCCTCCCCAAGGTGGAGCTGCATCGTCATCTGGAAGGCTCGCTGCGCCTGGACACCATGCTCGACATTGCACGCCAGCATGGCATCGTCATTCCCGAGGATGTCCTGCGGCTGAGCAATCTGGTCCAGATTCAGGAAGAAGACAAGTTCACGTTCCAGAATTTCCTTGCCAAATTCAATACGCTGCGCTTGTTCTATCGTTCACCTGATGCAATCCATCGCATCACGCGCGAAGCGGTCGAGGATGCGGCCCGGGATAATGTGAAATATATGGAGCTACGTTTCACGCCCGTGGCGTTGAGCCGGGCGGAACGCTTCCCCCTGCACGATGTCATCGAATGGGTGATCACGAGTGCCAACGAGGCCGCGCAGAAACATAATATGACCGTGCGCTTGATTGCCTCGGTGAACCGCCACGAGAGCACCGAGCTTGCCGAGCAGGTGGCCTGGCTGGCGGTCGAAAACGCAAAAAATGGCATGGTCGGGCTGGATCTGGCCGGCAATGAGGCGGAGTTTCCCTACCAGCCTTTTTACGGAATTTTCAAGGAAGCCAAGCAGGCCGGACTGCATGTCACCATCCATGCCGGTGAATGGGGACCTGCGCAGCACGTGAAGGATGCCATCCAGGAGATCGGCGCGGAGCGGATCGGACACGGCGTGCGCGTGGTGGAAGATGAAAATGTCATGGCGCTGGCGCGGGAATGCGGTGTTGCCTTCGAGGTGTGTGTGACCAGCAACTACCAGTCCGGCGTTGTCGGCTCCCTTGAGTCCCACCCGCTGATGAAGATGCTCGACAGTGGTATTAATGTGACGATCAACACCGACGATCCCAGCATCTCGCGCATCACCCTGAGCCACGAATATTACACGGTCTGTGAAGACCTGCACATGCCGCAAAGTACGCTAAGACAGCGGATCGCCGCGGCGGCCCAAGCCTGCTTCCTGCCTCAGGCGGAGAAGCAAGAGCTGGTCGATCAATTGAAGAAAGACTTGAAGTTATAATCTCACCACACCATACAAGGATATCAAAGGCGCTCCTTTGCCGTCTCGCACCGGCGGTGTGCCGCCGTTGTTCGCTGCACGAACGGTGTGTTCTTTAGCTGTTTCTCCTCGTGGGAGAGGGAAGCAGGCGTGAGGAATAAATCACACTCAAAGGAGACAGTATGAAAGACTTCTTCAAGGCACGCGACACATTACAGGTTGGGAAGAAGAAATATGTCATCTACCGGCTCGACGCACTGGAAAAGGCCGGTCTGACGGACCTCAAGCGGCTCCCATTTTCCATCAGGGTTGTGCTCGAGGCGGCTCTCCGTCAATGCAACGGCAGCGAGATCACCCAGACCGATGTAACCAACATCGCGGGCTGGACTCCCACAGGCGTGCGCCCCGGCATCC
>JBAVVF010000348.1:0-3668 GCA_049697155.1 Anaerolineales bacterium | reverse complement strand
CTGGATCATCCTGCGAGAGATGTTGGTTATTTCCACACCATTTTAAATTGGTTTATCCCGGTTTTGATGGCAAACGGTGATTTCTCCACTTACAGATTCGATATTTATTTGTCGACGCGACAGGTGGAGAGCCACGCATAACCGATTACTTTTTGCGTCACCATGCCTTAAACACGCTCTCCACAGCAGCAATCGTTGCCGCGATCAGGTTCTCATCATGCTGGGTGGATAAGAACCCCGCCTCGAACTGCGAGGGTGCCAGATAGACACCATTTTCCAGCATTTTTTGGAAGAACTTTCCGAACCGAGCTTTATCTGCCGTCTTGACCGTGTTCCAGTCGACAGGCTTCGTCTCGCTGAAGAACGTTGTCCGCATCGTGCCGACCCGGGTCTGCTGGATCGGGATCCCGGCCTTTTTCGCCGCCGATTCGATGCCCGCATCCAGTTGACGACCGCGCGCTTCCATTTCATCCCAGACCTTTTGTTCCTGGATCAAATCCAAAGCAGCGATCCCCGCGCTCATCGCCAGCGGATTGCCAGACAGTGTCCCAGCCTGATACACCGGCCCGGCGGGCGCCACCATTTGCATGATCTCTTTCCTCCCGCCGTACGCGCCGACCGGAAGTCCGCCACCGATTACCTTGCCTAAGGTTGTCAGATCGGGCTTGATGTCGTAAAGTGCCTGCGCACCGCCCTTGTGGACGCGGAAACCTGTCATAACTTCGTCGAAGATCAGGACTGTCCCTTCGCGCTCCGTGATCGCGCGCAAGCCTTCGAGGAAACCTGGGTTAGGCGGAACGACGCCCATGTTCCCGGCAACAGGCTCAACAATGATCGCAGCAATCTGTTCGGGATACTTTTTGAATAAGACTTCCACGGAATCCAGGTTATTGAAATCTGCGACCAAAGTATCTTTTACAGTATTCGCCGGCACACCGGGCGAATCCGGCAGGCCAAGGGTTGCCACACCCGAGCCGGCCTGCACGAGCAGCAGGTCCGCGTGGCCATGATAACAGCCATCGAACTTGATGATCTTGTCACGTTTGGTGAAGGCTCGTGCCAGGCGCAGCGCGGACATCGTCGCTTCGGTGCCCGAATTGACGAAACGAATCATTTCGATATTCGGCATGAATTCCATGACGCTCCTGGCCAGATCGATTTCGAGCGGACTGGGCGCACCGTAGGATGTCCCTTTGACGGCAGCCTTCTGAATGGCTTCCACAACCTTCGGGTGAGCATGGCCGGTGATGAGCGGCCCCCAGGAAAGGACGTAGTCGATGTAACGATTGCCGTCCACATCGTAAAGATAGGGTCCCTTGCCGCAGTCGATGAAAAGCGGCTGTCCGCCCACGGCGCGAAAGGCACGGACGGGTGAATCCACACCGCCGGGGAGCAGTTTCTGTGCTTCTTGAAAGAGAGCGATCGATTTGGTGATGTTCATGAGTTCTCCTGGAAGAGTAGCGCGACGTTTATATGGCTGCCGCGAAAATGCGAGATAAATCTCGCGTTACTTTTTCAATTGCCTGTTCGCCGGAATGGATGCAATCGGGGATCCCAATCCCCCGATAGCCGTTGCCTGCCAAAGCCAGGCCTGGATACTTTTCCAGCGCGGCGTCGATGCGCTTCAGGATCTCAGGATGCCCAAGATTATATTGCGGCATGGCTTTATCCCACATGAAGACACGGGCCAAGAGCGGCGCCACCGTGACGCCCAAGGTGAGGTTCAGTTCTTCCTTGGCCAGCTCGAGCAATTCCGATTCGGTCCACGGAATGTCCTGCCCGGCCCGGCCGACAAAGACACGGATGAGGGCATAGCCTTCGGGCGCGCGGTGCGGGAATTTTGTGGACGTCCAGGTGCAGGCCAGGGCCCGGCGGCCTTCCCGGCGCGGGATGACGTAGCCATAGCCATCCAGGTCGCGCGGGATGTCACTCTGGCGGTAAGCCAGGGAGACGGTCGCGGTCGAGGCGTAGGGAATGCTTCCCAGGTCAGAAGCCAGCGACGGGTCGAGTGAGGCAAGCATCTGCGCCGCGGCAAAGGCCGGAGCGGCAATAATGATGCTGTCAGTAGTTAGTACTTCACCGCTGTCCAGTGTCAGATGCCAGGTATCAGGTGCAGGATGCGTCAGAGAAATGGCACGAGTGTTAAGGCAAAGGGTCGCGCCGTTTGTCGTCAAATATTCAACAAGCTTCTCGACAATTTCTGCGAGACCGGTCGTGGGCGTCAGGAAAGCCGAGCGCGAGCCCTGCACGGCTTTGCCGTTTGATTGACTCCGCATCTTGAGTGCGCCGCGTGCGAGAGAGCCATACTTGAGCTCGAGATCCCGAAGATATGGAAACGTGGCCGCAAGGCTGAGCGCATCGCCATCCCCCGCATAGATGCCCGACATGAGCGGCTCGATGAGATTCTCGTAGGCTTCGCGTCCCAGCCGGCGGCTGACAAATGTTCCCAGGCTTTCATCACCATTGACGGCTTTCGCCGGAAGCAGGAAATCTAGGCCCATGCGGGCTTTGCTGAACCACGAGACAAGCCGCGACTTTAGGATGGCTTCGACATTGGTGGGAATCATCATCGCCAGCCCATCCGGCAGAGGCAGCAGACGATTGCGATTTAGAACATAAGTGTTTTTCTTCTGCGGATTTGTTCCATGCAGCCTCTCGCCGAGACCAAGCTCTTTGCAGAGCGCGACGCCCCAGGGCTTGGTGGCCAGGAAGGTGTCCGGTCCGCCTTCGATGATGAACTGGCCATCGTCGAAGGCGGCGCGGTCGGTGATGATCTTGCCACCCCAGCGATCGGATGCTTCGAGCAGCGTGAGCTGCGCGTCCGGCGATTTCTTTTTGGCGTAATAGGCCGCGGCGAGTCCTGCGATCCCGCCGCCAACAACGATGATTTTCATAGATGAGGTGCTTTCCACTTCCTGATAATCGATTCGAACGGCGGTTTCACCTTATTCGAATTGAAAGGGAACCAGCCAAGCTCCGCCCGGACGGCCTGCTCCTTCAATTCGGTCGAGCCCCAGACGAACGTCCCGCCGATCACGCCCACGATAACGCACAGCCAGTCGTTTTGAATAAAGAGTGATGCAATGAGGATGAGCACACCCAGCCCCAGCATGTAGGGCCACCAGAGATATCCGAGCCGTCGTTCGGTCTGGATCACCAGAGGAAAACCAAGGCCAATGATGATCAGGGTGAGAATGCCGATAAGGATGCCGAAAGTGTTCATGTCAGAAACCAGTATTCAGTAATCAGTGTTCAGTAACCAGTTGCGCGGCTTGGTCGGGATTGACCGGCTCGCCGATCGGTTCGCGTTTCAGCAGATCGAGGGTTGTCGCATGCGAATTGGGCTCAGCCAGGATCGCAGCATGGCGCGGATTACGCGGATTCGCAGGTGCATGTCCCTTGCGGATACGGCGCTGCTGGCGCACAAGTTCGAACGCGTCGAATAGAAAGGTAATGCCAGCAATGCCGAGGGCGGTCTTCAGGACCAGGTTTTCAGTGACCAGTGACCAGTATTCAGTAAGGAGGCCGAGCGTCGTAAAGATAACTGCCGGGAGCCATATCGCTGGCGCAGCAAACTCGATCCTGCGGACCGCGACATGCCCGAACCAGATCGTGAGAAAAGCAGTGAGCGCTGCAACCAGGCCAAGAACGTTAATCTCCATGTTTTC
>JBAVVF010000347.1:0-1907 GCA_049697155.1 Anaerolineales bacterium | reverse complement strand
GATCTCGACAACATCGAGGGCATCGGCGCCACAGTGATCGACGCGCTGGTGGCCTTCTTCAGCGAGCCGCACAACGTCACGGCGCTGGACGATCTGCTGGCGCAGGTGACGGTGGAGCCCTTCGTCCGCTCCTCCTCCGCCGCCGGGTCGCCCGTCGAGGGCAAGACGGTGGTGTTCACCGGGTCGCTGGAGCGCATGACCCGCGGCGAGGCCAAGGCCCTGGCCGAACGCCTGGGCGCCAAGGTGGCCGGGACGGTGTCGAAGAAGACGGACTACGTGGTGGCGGGGGCCGATGCCGGGTCGAAGCTCGCCAAGGCAAGGGAGGCGGGGGTTACGGTGCTGACGGAGGAGGAGTGGTTGGGGTTGGTGGGGAGGGGGTAAGGTGCGTCCATCGACGTTCCCTCCGCTTCCCCGCCAAGCCCTCCGGGCTGCAGCCTACTCAAGGCGATGCTGCGACGGACCCGATATCTATTTCTGCTTTCCAATAACCTGCCCGTTGTGGACCTGCAATGCTGCCAACTCGGGCACCTCTTTGCCAGGACCGAACGTCAAGACCAAGTCATGTGTCCTGGTCCGTCCCGCGGTGAGGAAAGCCGGACCACCGACACCGGTTGCGAGGCTTGTAAGCTTGAGAACCGGATTAACGCCACCGCTCGTGACAACGACGAATTTGACTTGATAGGAAAAGACATCGAACTTTGCCTGCTTCGCTTGTCCGGCCAATCCTACCGTTGTGCCGGCCTGCGAGTGGATGATGAAGGCCGAATCCATCGCCTGAGTAAGGTATTTGGTGATCCCGAGGTCCGCCCGTAGCAGCATTGAGCTACCGCTGTAATCGATCAATTTTTCAAGCTTATTGCAGGTTTCCTTAACATCGTCGCGCAACATGCGAGCGATATTATGATATGAATAGGACGTATCGATCCGGGTAGCCGTCGAAGAGAATGTGCCGGTTATATTTGTGGAAATCGACCCACCGGTCCACGCGTCCAGCAGCCCAACGCTGGGGTTGAGAGCTGTGCTCTCGTCGATCGTAATCGTTGTTTGCATCTGCACACCGTAATCATCAGATAGACACGGTTCTCTTTTGCCCCCTGTCCGCCCGCAGGCCGCCTTTCTGGCCTCATGAACTGCGTCGACCAATTCGCAGTATATCTTCGCCCGAACCTTGAGCTTGAGATCGTCGTTGACCCCCACCGGTTCCCAAACTTCCTGAAGGTCCGGGACTCGGGTACCGCAAGCGCTCAGAGCGAATGCAAACCCAAAGACTAAAACAACACCAACACGCATCATTGGCACCCCGCAAGTAGGGTAGAGCCGTCGCAGATCTTCATTGTGTCTATTTTGTTTCAGCCGGAGGGCCCGCTTTTTTCATAATACCTTGCGAGAATTCAGGTGATAAGCCCTGAATATCAATTCTAAACTCACCGGCCGGGCCAGTTACAAAGTATCCCTTGATGCCGATCGACGGCGGACACCAGCAACCACTAGGAAGCGGATTTTTATTGCAGTCTGGCGTTGGCTTATTGTTCCAATTGGCGGGGCGACAAAAGTTTCCATCGGGTCTACGGACGAACCCGAACCCGCTGAGGAACTGCTGAACCTGGTCATCCGACATTTTCTCTCGGGTTTGCTGTCCGACAGCACTTCCGGCTCCCAAAATGCCCAGCATGGCAACCGCTGAAGCTGCAAGAAAGACGCGCAGTGACTCCCGCTTCATAACAATCTCCCGCACGGAACGAATATTCTGCGCTATATGTTCTATATTGACTATCCGTTGTCAATGTTAAATCTGCAACACCTCGACTATCTTTGTGCGGGGTCTGACCGGGGTGCGATCGTCGCCAGCGCGATTGCACCGCACGCGTGGCGCTGCACGCGGCGCCGGAGCGTCTGACACCCCTACG
>JBAVVF010000346.1:0-5182 GCA_049697155.1 Anaerolineales bacterium | reverse complement strand
GTCCATCCGCTGCCCAGGCGTCTTCGAGCTGCGTGCCCCAATCAGGCGTCAATCCCTTGGCAACGTGGTAAACACCTTCGTTATATTGGCCGCGCCCATCCACCAGAACCGTGCTGTGATGGATACTCTGTTTTGCCTTGCTGTTCCCTTCATCGACAGCCAGATAATCGGCGCCGCGGATCAGGATAAAGCTATTTTCATCCGGATGCAGGTGTCCTCCGCTGACGGCATCCCAATCGCGATTCTGGAGAAGGTCATGCGCCATTCCCCAGGCTTTGCGCCCCAGGGGAACGCTGCTTTTGAAGGCCAGGAACAAAGCATCCGGCTCCCACGAGGTCCGGGTTGTTGCCAGGCCCAGGTCCGGGAAGAGGCGCGCGAGCGGCAGATCGGCAATCGGCGAAGCTTGCACCGTCGGGTCGTACCAGAGCAAATCCAAAAAGGCCTGAGGCAGCAATCCGGGCAGGAGCATCCCTTCCCGGGACTCGCGGTCCCATTCCCCCGTCTGCTCGAAATGTTCGGCCAGCCATTGGGCGCGCCCGTTGCCATACTGCCGGGCGAACCAGTAATACATCGCCCGCGCATGGGCGCTGCGGCGGTCATGGCAATCCCCAAAATTGGCGGTATCCACCAGGTTTGGACCGCTCATATACAGGCGGAAATAAAATGTGTTTTGCAGAAAAGGCGTGGAGTAGAAATCAACCCCCTCCTGCTCGGCAGCCAGGTCGGCGTAGATCATCAACCAGATCACACCGTAACACCAGTAAACCACGCCTTCATAATCCGAACCGTCTTCGGGCAGGGCATCGAATACGACCTTGAAATTATCCAATGCGCGTTGCGACCAGTTTTTTGTGTCAGGATATTCATCGCTCAGTGCGTAGGCCGCTGCAGCCAGGCCGGTGTAACAGATCCAATTATGATTTTGCCAGTACGCGGAGCTCCACCACCGTCCATCGGTTTCGAGCGAATAATCGTAGAGCTTCTGACCCTGTAAGCGCAGCTTATCACGGAGCGCGGTCCGTTCCTCCACCGGAAGGCTATCCCCAACCCAAGCGTAAGCCAGACTCAGTCCAAAGAGCAGCCAGGCTGCATCCAGATCGCGATCGGGCAGACGCTCCCTGCCCCAATGGGAATACCCGATCGCCACCGCAAGCCACTTTTGGAGGGTCTCCAGAAATTCGGCCTGCCCGCTCAGAGCATAGGCCAGCGCCAGATTCGCGGCTGCCATTCCAACGAACGTGATCGATTTGCGAGGATGTTCCGCAGGAGGCAGCCAATCCTGATAGGATGCCGCCTGCTTCAGCAATCGCTGGTACTGGGCGCGGTGGCTGGACTGGCAGGCTGCCTTCAATTCGTCCAGTGTTCGCTGACCAAGGAATAAGTTCGATCTCATCTAGTTCTCTTCGTACCGGGCCATAAAGTCAGCGGCGTGGCCCCGGACACGGGCCACGAGAGTGTGGCGTTCGGCCATATCCAGGCCGCCGCGCCGCGGGCTGCGGGCCAGGAAGATTTCCAGGGGGGCAGGAGAAGAAAGCATCAGGCGGTATTTCCGTCCGCTTGACTTGAAGGTTGCCTGAAATGCCTCCTCATAAATCCCCTGCGAGACCAGGTGGATGAAAGAGCCGGAGCCATTCGGAAAGAGCATCCCCTGAGCGGGAGATAATCTGAGTCCGGCAGGATCCAAATCCACGTCTGTGTGCAGCAGCCAATCAAAGATATGCTCATCCCCGGCGCGCAGATGGGTGTGATCGCTCACCCGGCCATCTGCCAGCGTGATCTCACGCGAGAAATCGACGCCCGGATAAACATCGTCTGCTGCTGCTTTTACTGCGCTGCGATTGGGTTCTTCCGTCCAGGAAAGCAACCGGCCGCCGGACGGAGCCTGTGACTGGCCATCCACCATGACCGTATTGTGGGCCGCACTCTGCTGGTACCATGACCGGCGGATATCCACTCCGTAAGGCGGGTTCCCCGCGTCCAGACTGCAAGGGAACAGCAGGAGCCCCAGACAGTCCATGTGAGTATGGCTGCCTCCATAAGGTCCAAACCGGAGCAGTGCAGCCAGCCCATCCGGATGGGTTGAATCGCGTAACAGCACCAGCCCGATGTCTTTCAAACAGGTGGAAACTATTGCAGGCTGTTGGCTGGCGGTGATGTCCTGGCTGCCAAACATCAAAGCTGGCCATGCATCTCGCCCGGTCGCACGCCTTTTGTAGGAGCGCTCCAACAGCCAGGCGTAGCGCGGCTCGCCGGTCCGCGCAAAAGCGATTTCATAAACCTCGCAGAGTTCAGCATCGAATGTGCTGCTTTGCCAGTAACTGCCATCGTGCAAGAACGGGAGGCTGCCGTCAGACCACGTGATGGCTGCCAGGGCCGACCACATCCGCTGTATGGATTGGCCGCTTTCGCCTTGAACAACATACAGGTCAATGCCGTGCCGGAGCGCCAGTTCCGCCAGGAGTGTATACGCCCAGGACACAAAATTATGATAGTAGGGGCTGCCTTCGAACTCGAAACCATCCGGAAGGATGGCAGCATTCAAATGAGCTTTAAAACCACCCGGGCCGTGAATAGCCCGGGTGATAAGGGATTCATCATTCAAAGAAAAACCCAGGCATCCCAGGGCGGCAATCAACCAGGCATTGTAATTACTCTTCAGGTTATTCTGCTGAAATACCAGTTTCTCGTGGGCATTCATAAGTTCTTTTGCGATGGGACTCAGCAAATTGCGAATCAGGAAATCTATCTGGGCGGAATGCAGCCTCGTACGGATGATCTCAAAGGCATACACCAGCGGGACGGTCCAAATTGCTTCGGTCAACGCCTGGTGGAATGCCTTACCGGCCAACATCCACGGCTGGCTCTTCTCACCCCCGTTGAAATGCTCATAAAGATCGGCATAACGGGAAATAATCTCAAAAGCGGCCTGGAAATAGCGGTCTTCTCCGGTTACTTTAAAGAGGACAGCCGCATCCCGGGCCAGGGCCGCGTAGTGACGGTGGGCAAACACCCGGAAAGCTGCATCGTAGATTTCTCCTTGATGGATTTCCCCCAGTGGACAGTAATGTATTGTCGGAAATCTGAGGTCAAAAATCAGAGGCAAACCATGTTCCGGGCAAACATATTGATGGACCCACCCACCAGCCTGATCAGGGATCGACAAGGGCTGCTGGACGACAGCCTCTACCCTGGCACGCATCGCGTCCAGAATTCGCTGCCGCCAGACAGGAGATTCTCGATCTGTCCCGGGCATGCTGATACCGTTGTCCGACAAGGTGTTCATGCTCGATCCAATTTATGCGAAATACAATCCGCCGTTGACTTCGAGGACTTCACCCGTAATGAACCCTGCCAGATCTGAAACCAGGAAAAGGGCCGCCGAAGCCACGTCAGCGGCTGCCCCTCCCCGTTTGAGGGGGGTCTTCTCCGCGATTGCTTTTTGAACATTTTCAGGGGTGAAGGTGTTATGAAAAGTGGTACCCGCGATGAAGCCCGGCGAGAGTGCATTTACCCGGATCTTACGAGGCGCGAATTCTTTTGCCAGGCCTCGGGTCAGTCCAATGACTCCGGCTTTTGCAGCGGAATACGCCACCGCGCCCGCGCCACCGCCATCATGGGCAGCCAGGGAAGCGAGGTTGACGATCTGACCGCCATCCGGCATGTAACGGCTTACGGCGCGCGTGCAATAAAAGGCGCTGGTAAGGTTGACATCGATGACCTTACGCCAGAATTCATCGTTCATCTCCGGGATTGGAACACGGCCTATCAACCCCCCGGCATTGTTTACCAGAATGTCGATCTTCCCACCCAAAGCCGCGGCTGCATCTGAAACCACCCGGTCGACTTGTTCAGAATCGGTCGCATCGAGTTGGAAGGCCGGGGCTTTACAGCCCAGAGCTTCAACGGTTCTCGCAATTTCCAGGTCACAATCAAAATAGGCAATGGCGACATTTGCACCGCATTTGGCCAGCGCTAAGGAAATCTCGCCGCCGATACCAATGTTCCCACCTGTCACCAGGGCTGTCTTGCCGCTCAGATCAATTTTCATCGTTGTTCCCTCAGTACTACTTGAGTCCATCTGGTTTTGGCTGACCTGTCGTTCCGTTTTACGGGTTCAATTTGGCAGTGGAGGCCCGGACCACCAACGTCGCGGGCAGGGATTGGTGTTCCACCGGACCTGTAACACTGCCCTGAATGCGTCCTATCATTCTTTCAACCGCAATACGAGTGATCTCGCGAATCGGCTGCCGGATGGTTGTCAGCGGGGGCTGAACAATTTCCGTGAGCACAATGTCGTCAAACCCAACTACGGATAGTTCACCCGGTATCGAAATCCCCAGATCGCGCGCAGCAGCATACGCGCCAAAAGCATACATGTCGTTGATGGCAAAGATTGCCGTGGGAGGATTGGCAGCACTGAGCAATTGTCGCGTTCCCACCTGGCCCAATTCCACAGCTTCGGCATCGCCAAACTGTGTTGTGGAGGGCGAACCCTCCCAGATGAGCGCCGGGTCCGGCTCAATATTTGCATCACAAAGTGCCAACCGATAGCCTTCCAGGCGGTCCATGCGGTTAATCGATTTTATGGAACCAGACAGGAAAGCAATTCGCCGGTGTCCAAGGTCCAGCAAATGCTGAGTTGCCAGGCGGGCCGCATTGACATTGTCGACACTTACGCTATCCACCGGAATGTTATGAGTTCTTTGTCCCGGGCGGTCAAAAACCATCACGTTCAATCCCTGCTCGATCAAATCGTTGAGATGTGCCAGAGAAGTCAGCGAGGAACCCAGGATGACCCCCCGAACGCCATAACTCCAGAGTTCATCAGCATAACTTCGTTCCCGTTCCGGGTCACGTTCGCTATTGCCCAGGAAAACTTTGAAGCCCAGCTCCAGGGCAGCTAATTCAACATAGCGGGCAAAAACACCGTAAAAGGGATTGGCAACTGAGGGAACGATCAAGCCTAAAACCGGCACAAAGCCGGTTTTCAACTGCCGGGCTGTCTGGTTGGGTTTGTATCCAAGATCGGAAATCGCCTGTTCGATCCTTTTCTGAGTGGAAGGGCGCATTTGGCCCTGGCGATCATTCAGGAAGTTCGAAACTGTGCTGGCGGATACGCCGGCCCTGCGAGCAACGTCAGATATCGTAATTTTAGATATCATTTGAATAACCTACTCAAATA
>JBAVVF010000345.1:0-14471 GCA_049697155.1 Anaerolineales bacterium | reverse complement strand
GACTGGATCTGGCGGTCAGGCGAGACGTAACGCAGCTGGGCGGTCAGAGAGGCAAGCGAATTCTTTTGTTCGGCCAGCAGGTTCAGCGTCGCCGCAAGGATGCGGGTTTTGTAGTTTTGCAGCCCGGCCCGCAGGTCGAGCAATGTGATCTGGGTCGCAAGCTCCGCGGCGGCGGTGGGAGTCGGGGCGCGCACGTCCGCGGCAAAGTCGCACAGCGTGAAATCCGTCTCATGGCCGACGCCGCAGATGACCGGGGCCCGCGACGCAGCGACCGCCCGCACGACGCGTTCATCGTTGAACGCCCACAGATCCTCAATGGAACCACCGCCGCGCGCCAGCAGGATAACATTCGGGGACTGAGCGTTGAGGGATTGAATGGCCTTCACCAGCGCAGGAGGCGCTTCGACACCCTGCACGGGCGAGGGCGCGAGAAGGACCTGGACCAGCGGCAGACGGCGGCGCAGGGTATTGAGCATGTCGCGCAGTGCCGCGCCGGTCGCCGAGGTGACGATTCCGATCGTCTGCGGGAACATCGGGATCGGACGCTTGCGCTCCGGGGCAAAAAGTCCCTCGGCTTCGAGCATGGCCTTCAGCCGCATGAACTCCTGGTATAGCGCGCCCTCGCCCACCGGGCGGATCTGGTCGGCGTAGAGCTGGTACTGTCCGCTGACCTCGTAGAGGCCGATCCTGCCGTGCACTTCCACTTCCATGCCATCCTGCAGCGCGATGCCCAGACGGGCCGCGCTGGTCTTCCACATCACGCATTTGAGTGCGGCGGAGGCATCCTTCAGGGTGAAATACACATGACCCGAAGCTGGGCGCGAGAGATTCGAGATCTCCCCCTGCACCCAGACATCCTGAAGGACTTCATTCTCTTCCAGAAGCTTGCGGATATAGAAGGTAAGTTTGGAGACGGTCCATTGCTGGGTGGAAAACAACGTGGGTTGCATTGGGGAGAGGATAATCGAAAATCGGTCCAGGTGGAAGGCTGAAAGTAAAAAGTGAAGAGAAGCCGGACGAGCAGAGCGTGCTGAAAAGATCAGGAAGGTCCAGCGATTCCTCGGGACAATATAACACTCCTTGCCGCATCTTTGACCTTTTACTTCCTACTTATTACTTTCTCCTTTTCACTTTGTTTTCTGCTACAATTTACCCATCCTATGAATCACATCTGGTCACCGTGGCGTATGGAATATATCGAAAGCAACAAGGAAGATGGGTG
This sequence comes from Anaerolineales bacterium, assembly GCA_049697155.1. GTDB lineage: Bacteria > Chloroflexota > Anaerolineae > Anaerolineales > Villigracilaceae > Defluviilinea. The sequence continues at coordinate 13,249 of JBAVVF010000345.1, read as the reverse complement.
TATTTTCTGCAGCGCGCAGGAGAAGGAAGACGGCCCGGAGAATCTGATCGCATTCCGGGGCGAGCGGGCCTATGTAATCCTCAACCGCTATCCCTACACCAGCGGACATCTCATGGTCGTCCCTTTTGACCACCAGCCAAATCTCGAGGAGCTCGACCCGCTCACCCGCGCCGAAATGATGGAGCTGACTGCCCGTTGTATGACGGTCCTGCGTCAAATTTATAAGCCGGAGGCGTTCAACATGGGCGCCAACATCGGCGAAGCCGCGGGAGCGGGTGTGAAAGCGCACGTCCACATTCACATCGTCCCGCGCTGGGCAGGCGATACCAACTTCATGTCCATCCTGGGAGAGACACGCGTCCTGCCCGAGTCTCTCGAACGCACCTATCAGCGTGTCAAAAACGGATTTGTGGAGGGTTAGCAGCTCCAGTCGATGAGCTGACCGGCCATCTTGAAAATGATTCGTTCCATCCAGCGTTTTCCCCTTGTTCAAGTCATTTTAATTAGCCTCCTTCTCGGCAGTTGCAGCCCCAACGTCAGGACTGCCAAACCCTCGGCGACTCCATTTGCGCCCGAGACGTTCGTCGCGGAAGCGCTGACGAAGCTCGCCACGACTCAAACCCCGGAGCCAACTCCCGCCCCCGCAGCCTACAATCCGCTGACCGGCCTTCCGGTTGCGGACCCGTCCCTGCTCCAGGTTCCGGCAGTGCTGCTTTCCATCTCACACTTTCCGGTCGAGGCCCGCCCGCAGGCAGGATTATCCTTCGCACCGTATGTTTTTGAAATTTACATTACTGAAGGAGCCACGCGCTTTCTGACAACTTTCTACGGGCAGTTCCCCGCGCCGGAAGTCCCCATCGTCGGGAATTGCCAGGTTCGCAGGGAACGCTTCACACAAACCGCTTTGATCCTGGGCAACCAGGTCTGGAACGACGCGAACCAGAACGGTATCCACGAGGAGTGGGAGCACGGAATCGGCGGCGTCTGCGTTAATCTGTATGACGCGGGCGGCGCGCTCGTCCAGCAGACCAGCACGGACAGTAATGGCTATTACGGGTTCAACGTCCAGGCCGGAAGTTACACCGTCGAATTCCTCAAGCCTCCGGAGATGGAGTTTTCTCAGAAAGACGCCGGGGAGGAACAAAAGGATAGTGATGCCGATCCGGCCACAGGTCGCGCGGACCCGCTCAACGTCGCCGCCTCGCTCTTCGACCTGGACGCGGGTCTGATCCCGCTTTCCGATCCTCCCTCAACATCCGAGCTTCCTCCGGCAAAAGTGGGGCCCGTTCGCTCGGGACGCATGGTCTACCGCCACATCGCGGCCTTCTTCCCGGACTCTTGTTTGATCTACGCCTTTGCTTCTCCGGAGGTTCTTGAGTACCTGCCGCAGTGCGCATTCGTGGATCACGATATCCAGGGCGGCGGTTACATGCTCAAGATCGACGAGATGATCCGGCTTGCCAGGGAAAGCAAAAAGCCGGACCAGAAAATCGATTACACCAGCAACGTTTATTCAACCGACTCACCCGAGGGAGGCGTGGAGGCCTCGAAGCTCCACGTCTACATTGCCTGGCTGAATCAATCGGCATGGAACTATGACCCTCTCTACCAAAGCTGGTGGCGCTACGTCGACAATGCCGACCCAGACAGCGCAGGCGCCGTCCACCCGGAGATCGACCGCCTGACGGGCCGCCAGCTGGACTTCGAAAACGTCATCGTGCTGTTTGCCAGGCATGAGGTGATCTCGCCGACGAATCTCGAGATCCGCATGGAGCAGGACTGGCTCGGCGACGCGCTTTTATTCCGCGATGGGAAGATGTACAGGATCCGCTGGAGTACGATCGCCACGGATGAGGAATTCGAAAGCGGGCGCCGCAAGCCCATTCGCTTTCTGAACCTCGACGAGAAGACTCCTTTCCCGCTCAAGCCGGGTCACACCTGGATTTTGGTGGTTACCCCTGAAACACCGGTCACGGAACAATCGGCGGGCGAATGGCTGTTACAGTTCTTCCAGCCGCCGGGCGCAAAATAGAAATATGCCCCGCGCAACGTTCGTCCTGCTTCTCCTGATCATCGCAGCCTGTTCGGCTCCGCCGCCCGCTCCACCGGCCGCCACACAAACCATCATCCCCACCGGTTCCCCCACATTTACAACTGTTCCGTCGGCGACATCCACTCCCCAGCCCCGCTTATCGCCTATCGTTTATGGTCCCGAAGCAGAAGACTTTCCGGCGGATGTCAATCCGCTGACCGGCCGCGCGGTGGAAGATTCCTCGCTGCTCAAGCTGCCGGCAGTCCTGGTGTCGATCAGCAATATGCCGGCCACGGCCCGCCCGCAGGCCGGTCCCGGGTTCGCGCCCTGGGTCTACGAGCTGTACATCGGCGAAGGGGCGACGCGCTTTTTGAACGTCTTCTACGGGGAGTACCCGCGCACCATTCCAAACGTCAGCGGAGGCTGCAAAGTACGCGACGAGATCATTCATCCAAAAGAAGGTTGGATTGGGAACCGCGTCTGGCTCGATGCAAACGAGAATGGTCAGCAGGACCCCTGGGAGGCAGGCGTTGGCGGCGTCTGTGTCCGCCTGCTGGATGGGAGCAGCCGGAAGGTCATCGCCGAAACGACGACGGATGCCAACGGCTATTACGCCTTCGAGCGACCCGAGGCTGAGGTGAGCATTCAGTTTCTGAAAGCTGCTCCGTACCGCTTCACCCGCCCGGATGTCGGGGACGATGACCGCGACAGCGACGCGGACCCGGACGGCGCGACGAGAGTCTTTGCAGCAGACAGCACCGCATCCTTCTGGGACGCGGGACTGACTGGCGAAGCCGTCGTCGAGGAGCCGGTCTCCAGCCCAAGCCCCGTCGCGACCGGCACTCCTGCGGACTGGTTCATCCCCTCCGAGCCGTACGTCGGACCCATCCGCTCGGGACGCCTGACCTATAATCAGATCGGTCGCATGTTTCCGAACAGCTGCCTCGTGTATGCCAGCGCCGCCTGGGACATCGGCGAAATGCTGGATGCCTGCGAGATCGTCTTCGGCGTGGACAAGACCACGCCCAACAGCGCGCTGCTTCCGGTGAGACGCTTGCGCGAGCTGGCAGAGCAAAATCTGAACCCAGGGCAGCCGGTCAATTACTCGGGGAACCTGTTTTCCGACGCGGTCCCGACCGGCGGACAACCTGCCTCAAACATCCATATCTTTTATCATGCCTACACGCAGTCGGCGTGGAAGTACGACCCGCTCTCCGGGACGTATCTGCGCTGGACGGATCTGGCTGACGGCACGGGGACTCTCATCCCCGCAACAGATCGATTGACCGATCGACAAATGACATTTGAAAACGTGATCGTGGTCTTTGCCGAACATCGCCGCTTTCGACACAACCAGCTCGAGATCGACTTCAGCCTGGGCCAAAAGTATTATGCTTATCTATTCCGCGACGGACAGGCCTACAAGATCCTCTGGTCAACGGAAAACCGCGCCTGGGAAAAGACCTCCGGGCTCGTCCGCCCACTGCACTTCCTCGATGCGCAGGGCAGTCCGGTCCCTCTTCATCCGGGCAGAACCTGGATCCACATCGTCACCCCGTTTTCATCCGTGACGGATCAGGGAAATGAGAACTGGCTGGTGCAGTTTGTCCAGCCCTATGATCCGGAGGATACGCCGGTGCCGTGAGAAGGCAGGCAAGTAGGCAGGTAAGCAAGTAGACAAGTAAGTAAGCAAATACCTGTATACCTGATACCTGTGTACCTTTCACAAGGAGAACCCATGCACCCCTATGTTGCCTCACTGAAGACCTTGTTCGAGCAAAACGTTGATCCGGTCCAGGCCGCGCCGATGAAGAAATACATGCGCGACCAGTTCGAATATCTGGGAATCAAAACGCCGCAGAACGTCGCGCTGCAAAAGCAATTCTTCGAAGAACATGGTTTCCCGGCCCTGGCTGACCTCGACGCCGTGCTGCGTGACCTGTGGTCGCTTCCACAGCGCGAATTTCAATACGTGGCTGTCGGTCTGCTCGGCAGATTCAGCCGGGAAATTCCTGCTCAATCCATCAAGTCCATCGAATACCTGCTCGTGACCAAATCCTGGTGGGATACGGTGGACAGCATCGCAGGCGGGACGGTGGGTGTCCACTTTCAGAGGTTCCCGCAGGTTCGAGAAAAGTATCTTGCCAAATGGCGCGCCTCCGATAACTTCTGGCTGAGACGCACGACCATCCTGTTCCAACTCAACTACAAAACGGAAACGGACTTCGACCTGCTGTGCGAGATCATCCGTGAGAATTTGGACTCGAAGGAATTCTTCATCAACAAAGCCATCGGCTGGGCACTGAGACAATATGCCCGTACCGATCCAAAGGCCGTCAAGAGGTTCGTCAAGGCGACGCCGCTGCAGCCTCTCAGCCGCCGCGAGTCCATGAAGCACCTCGAGAAATAATGATATAAAATAAACGCATGTTACGCGGACAACGAAGCTTGGGAGAGTGAATGACGACTGAAGAACTCCTAAATGCTGGAATTGCAGCAGTCAAAGCCGGCGACGCTCCCCGGGCGTCAAAGCTTTTGATGCAGGCCGTCCAGGCAGACCCAAATTCGGAATTGGGCTGGCTGTGGCTGGGATTGTGTAGAACCGCCGCGGACCAGCGCGAGTATTGCTTCCAGCGGGTCCTGACCATCAATCCTCAAAACCTCGAAGCCAAACGCCAACTCAAAATTCTCCGTGCAACAACGGTCAATTCACACGAAATGAAAACACCTGCTGCTCGGGATGTTGAAGCACCCCAGGCGATCAGCCCCGACAGCCAGACGGTCAATCCGCCCCGTCAGGCAGGAGCGTCCGCGCCTCGCAAGCGGCGAAATAACAATAATGCGATCTATCTGTGGATCGGCGGTGGCCTCACGGCGCTGATCTGCGTTTCCGTGGCCGCGTTTATCCTGCTCGACAGCTTATTTGGGAGGGAGAACATATTCGGGGCCGGGCTGCCCACCGTCCTGCCAACCACGACGGCAGTGGTGAGACCCACGCCAAACTATGCGCCGGCGTTCGAGGCGGGAAACTGCAATTTCAACAAGCCGGCCGGAGCCCGCGTCACCTGTGGATTTGTGACAGTTCCGGAGGATCGCGAGGGCGATCTTTCAGACACCGTGAAGATCGCGGTGGCCGTTTTTCACAGCACCGGCAGTGCACCCAAACCCGATCCGATCCTTTACCTGCAGGGCGGGCCCGGCAGCGAAGCCATCTCGTGGAGCGTCAGCGTCTATGAGGATGTGATCGCGCCTCTGCTTGGGGAGCGCGACTTCATCGTGTTCGATCCACGCGGCGTGGGTTTCTCCATCCCATCCCTGGCCTGTGACGAATTCGCGACCACATATCTGCACGACCTCGAAGGGAAGATTCCCGCCGGCCAGCAATATTCCTATTACGAGGGCGCTCTGCTGGGCTGCAAGAACAGTTTGCACAAGCTGGGGGCCAATCTTTCCACATATATCACGACGAACACTGCCGCGGATGCCCGTGACGTGCTCCTCGCGCTCGGATATCAACAGGCCAATCTCTACGGCATCTCATATGGAACCCGCGCCGCTCAATTCATGATGCGCGATTACCCGGAAGTTGTCCGCAGCGCGATCCTCGACTCGGTGGTACCGGTCGAGACCCAGCTGCTCAACCAGGAGCCGGCCTCGGATGACGATATCCTGCGCATGCTCTTCGAGGATTGCAAAGCCGACCCGGCCTGCGCGGCTGCCTACCCGGACCTGGAGGCCGCCTACCACGAGGTCTTTGACCGGCTGAATGCCGAACCGATCCCGGTCAAGGTGACCTTGACGGGCAGCCAGTCGCTCGAGCAATCGATCAATGGATACACGTTCCGGGATGCCGTTATGTGGGCGCTGCGCGTTCCGCAGACGATTTCACTGGCACCGCAGTTGATCTATCGGGTCCGGGAGGGAGATACTTCGATCCTGACGCTTTCACTGGCTTTTCCCCTCCTGACCTTTGATTCGATTTCATTGGGAACCTATATTTCCGTGACCTGCCATGACCAGGTCTTCGCCATGTCGATGGAGAAACTGGATAACACGATCTACGAAATGTGCAGCCTCTGGGAGGTCAGGCCGCTGCAGCCAGGTGAGAACGATCCCGTAAACTCCGAGATTCCCGCGCTGATCTTTGCCGGCCGCTACGACCCCACGACGCCGCCGGCCTTTGCCTATCAGCTGGCCGGGCATCTCCCTCATAGCTATGTCGCCCTGATCCCCAATCAGGGCCACGCCCCCTCTGCAACGGGAATCTCCGACTGTCCCACCCGCGTCATCCTGACCTTTCTGCAGGATCCCAATACGGCTCCCGACCTGACTTGTGTAAACGAAATCGAACAGGTCAAGTTCGTCGTTCCGTATAATGTCGACACCCCCATTGTCCTGAATCCTGCCAGGCTTGACCAGTATCAGGTCGATACGCTCACCCCGGAAGGCTGGAAAGAGATTGGCCTCGGCTTTTACGACCGCGGCCGTTCATACGGAGATGTGACGCAAATCGGCATCCAGCGGGCCGCAGTGTCTGAAGCAGAATGGGTGAAGTTTCTGGAGACGAATTTCAGGACCGACTGGGGCTTTGACCAGCCTGCAACCAGGCTTGGGGAACAGCAGTCCAACGGACTGCTCTGGTCGATTTATCAAACGACATCGCATGGCCACCCGGTTGACATTGCCTTTACAAGTTCGGACAATCAGACGTTGATGGTGCTGCTGATTAGTTACACAGACGAACACGCTGCTCTCTATGAAAAGGTCTTTCTTCCCATTCTCGACGCAACGAAATCCTCCAAATAAAATCCTCCATTAAATTTGACAATTTTGGCTGTTATAGGCTTTATAATGGGCCTATAAATTCGCGAAGGAGGAAGGATGACTAAGGAAAACAAGCGCGGCACGCCGCGTAGCGGCAGTGTGGACGAGGCGGTGATCCTTTCTGCGGCGCGCACGCCGATTGGAAAGTTTCAAGGTTCGCTGAGCAGCCTGCCGGCCACCCAATTGGGAGCAATTGCCGTCAAGGCCGCGGTGGAACGGGCGGGGATCAACCCTGAAGAAATCGAAGAAGTCATTATGGGTAACGTTGTGCAGGCGGGCGAGGGACAGGCTCCGGCACGCCAGGCGGGAATATTGAGTGGCATTCCGGCAACCGTCAGTGCAAGCACGATCAACAAGGTCTGCGGGTCGGGATTGAAAGCCGCGATGTTCGCCTCCCAGGCCGTTCGGGCGGGCGACGCGGATCTCTTCGTGGCGGGCGGGTTCGAGTCGATGAGCCGCGCACCCTACCTGGTCGCGGGCCGCTCGGGCGAGCTGAAGTTCGGCAACCAGCCGCTCACCGACGCCCTGCTCTACGACGGACTCTGGGACCCGTTCGAGAACTGGGGAATGGGCAACGCGGCCGAATTCATCGCCGACGAGTATGAGGTCACGCGCGAGTCCATGGACCAGTACGCGCTGCGCTCCCACCAGCGGGCCGTCGAAGCTCAGGAAGCCGGGCGTTTCGCGGCGGAGATCGTTCCCGTCCAGATCCCCGGCCGGAAGGGCGACGTGACCGTCGTCGACCAGGATGAGGGCCCACGCAAGGATACGTCGCTGGAGGCGCTGGCCAGGCTGAAACCGGCTTTCAAGCCCGATGGAAAGGTGACGCCGGGGAATTCCTCTCCGATGAACGACGGCAGCGCGGCGGTTGTGATCTCATCACGCGCGTACGCAGAGAAAAACAATCTCGAGCCTCTTGCTCGCATTGTTGGCTACGCCCAGGCAGCGGTCGAGCCAAAGTATCTGTTTGCTGCACCGGCCCAGGCAATTCCAAAACTGCTCAAGAAAATCGGATGGACTTTATCGGACGTTGATCTGATCGAACTCAATGAAGCCTTCGCCGCCCAGGTCCTGGCGGACGGCTATGCCCTGGCCGATCAGGGCTGGGATTGGGACAAGGTCAACGTCAACGGCGGTGCGATCGCCCTCGGGCATCCGCTCGGGGCCAGCGGGGCGCGGGTGCTGACAACACTGCTCTACGCCCTGAAGGATCGCGGCTTGAAGCGCGGACTTGCCTCGTTATGTCTCGGCGGCGGCGAAGCGGTCGCGATGGCGGTAGAGATTGAGTAAACACGTACACAAGTAGACAGGTACACATGCTTACTTGTGTACATGATACTTGTCTACATTTCAGCCGGAGACCACATGACCATCAAACATATCTTTGTCATCGGTGCGGGGACCATGGGCAACGGCATCGCCCAGGCCGCGGCGACGTCCGGCTACCAGGTCACCTGCATGGATGTGATGCCGGCCGCGCTCGAGAAAGCCAGAGCGGCGATCGCCAAATCCACCGCGAAGCTTCTTGAAAAGGGCACGATCACGAAAGAGCAACAGGTGGCCGCGGCCCGGATCGGCTACGTCAGCAATCTGGAGACGATCACGGGGGCCGATTTCGTCATCGAAGCCGCGACCGAAAACCCGGAGCTGAAGTTCAAGATCTTCCGGGAACTGGATACAGCCGCGCCGCAGGACGTGATCCTTGCCACGAATACCTCTTCGATCTCCATAACCAAAATCGCTGCTGCGACCCAACGCCCCGACAAAGTCATCGGCATGCACTTCATGAACCCTGTGCCATTGATGAAACTGGTGGAAGTGATCAAAGGACTTGGGACGAGCGGCGAGACTCTTCAAACTACGTTGGCCCTGTGCAAAATAATGGAAAAGGAAGCCGTCGAAGCCAATGATTCCCCGGGCTTTATTTCCAACCGAATCCTGTGTCCGATGATCAACGAAGCAATCTTTACCCTGCAGGAAAACGTCGGCACCCCGGAAGCAATCGACACCGTGATGAAACTCGGCATGAACCATCCCATGGGCCCGCTCACTCTGGCCGATCTGATCGGATTGGATGTTGTTTTATTCGTGATGGAAGTCCTGCAGCGTGACCTGGGTGAGGACAAGTACCGCCCTGCCCCATTGCTGAGGAAGATGGTCGATGCAGGATATCTCGGGAGGAAATCCGGAAGAGGGTTTTATAAGTATTAGCTGTTAGCCGTTAGCTTTTAGCGATTAGCTTTTGGCCATCCGCAGTGGCTGAAGCTCGTTTGAAGCCCTGGAAATATACCAACGATCAGGGCTATTAATCGTATAATAGCCGAAACCCATTCAGCGAAAAAGAATCTTTTATCAGAATGGATCAAAGCTTCTTCATTTCGATGGAGTTTCTATGAACCGCGCGCTGCAAATCTACCGGGAATATCCACGCGACTTCTGGATGATGATCCTGGTCAACTTTGTCGACCGACTGGGAGGTTCACTATTATTTCCATTTTTCGCCCTGTATATAACAAAGAAGTTCAATGTGGGCATGACGGAAGTAGGAGGGTTATTCGCAATCTTCTTCCTGTCCGGGTTCATCGGCTCCTTTCCCGGCGGGGCACTGACCGATCGCTTTGGACGCAAGGGCATTATCATCTTCAGCCTGATCGCGACTTCATTCAGTACACTCTTGATGGGTTTTGTAAACGAATTCCAGCTCTTTCTGACAGTGGCATTCATTTCGGGCATCTTTACGGATGTCGGCGGCCCGGCCTATGAGGCTGTGTTCATGGACGTGCTGCCCGAGGAAAAACGCGCCAGCGGATTCGGCATTCGCCGCGTCGCTTTCAACCTGGCGATCGTGATCGGTCCGGCCATCGGAGGCTTTATCGCGGCGCGTTCCTATCTGGCTTTGTTTATCATCGATGCGGTTGTCAGTGCGATTGTGGCGCTGATGGTTTTCCGGCTAATTCCGGAGACGAAGCCGGCTGCCGAGGAGGGAAAAGTCCAGGAATCAACCGTCCAAACGTTTAAGGGCTATCTACAAGTATTGCGGGATGGGAAGTTCATGGCATTTACTCTGGTCTGCCTGCTGCTGTGGTTCGTCTATATGAACATGAACACCACGCTGGGCGTCTATCTGAGAGATCAGCATGGTCTCCCTGAGTCCGGTTATGGCTGGCTGATCAGTATTAACGCCGCGATGGTCGTTCTGCTCCAATTCCCGATCACGCGGCGGATCGAGAAGAATCCGCCCATGTTGATGATGGCATTCGGAGGGTTCTTTGTCGCCCTGGGTCTGCTTTTATATGGCTTTGTCAGCACTTTTGCATTGTTTGCAGTCGCCATCGCCATCCTGACAATCGGCGAAATGATCACGGTCCCGGTGGCAAACGCGGTGGTGGCAAACTTTGCCCCGGAAGATATGCGCGGTCGCTATAACTTTATCTATGGGAACTCCTGGGGCATCTCTTTTGCTGTAGGACCTTATCTGGCCGGGCTGATCCTGGACAACTACAATCCAAACTGGCTGTGGTATGCCTGCGGCATCATTGGAATGTTCGCCGTACTGGGATTCCTTGCCCTGCATTGGAGCACCCACGCAAAACCGCTTCTGTTGACGCAGGAATAAGATTCCGCCCATGCGCTTCCCTTTCGAAAGACAATGGACCATCCCGGATCACCCGCCCTCCGAGCCGGACTGTTTCGTCATTCCATCCTACGCTCTGAAGGATCGTTCCACTCCGACCAAACCGACGATCGCCCAGATTGAACTGGCTGCCGAATGGTGGAAACGCTTTCCACATTCATCGCTCATCATGTGCACCGGCGACAACCAGCGGCTGGGAGTGACGAATGCCAGCGTGATGGCTGCCTACGCGGCAGGACTGGGCGTTCCCACGGACAATATCATCGAAGAGGATCAATCTCTCAACACGTACGAGAACCTGCTTTACGCCATGCAAATCATCCGGAAACGAAACTTTCGCCAGCCGACTCTGGTCACCCTGGACTTGTACACGCGGCGGGCCGTCGCCACCGCCCGCAAAATGGGCTGGCAGGATTTCTACTGGCTCTCGGTCTATTCCCCGGGCGAGCCAGCCTATGGCTACAAATGGTTCCAGACCCATTCGCGCTTCACATTGTATCTCTATGAGGTCCTGGCCATGGTGTACAGCAAGATTGTGGGTTGGGTCTAACTGCAGCGCCGCCAGCAACTGCTGACGGCGCTTATTTTTCTGGTATCTAATCTTCTCTACAGGGGCAGCCACATCCCAAGGCCCTTTTCCTGCGCGCGCTGGACGATCGTCGGGGCGACGGCCATGTCGTCCAGCGCCAGTCCAAGGTTGATCGCCAGCGTCCGCTCCTGGGCATTCTGGCGGCCGGGCTTCAAGCCCGCCACGATCTCACCCAGGTCCGCGTAGGGGGCGGGAGTCTGCTGGAAGTATCCGACCGACTTGTAATATTGGAACTGGGCGTGGTCGTCGGTGCTGATGCGGTCCATCTGGGCCAGCGCATCACCGGTCCAGTACGAATCGAAGTCGACGGCCGAGCCGTAGGCCCCGGGGCGCAGCCAGTCCTTTTGGATCGCGGGAGTCGGATGCTTGAGGATCGGGCCGGAGGTCACGACCAGGTCCGATTCGACCACAGCCTGCTTCGGCTCTTTGACGCCGACGATCTCGAAGCCGAAGCGGTCCTTCATCTCAGCCACGAACCTTTCCTGCACGTCCGGCAGGACGTCGTAGGCATAGACCCGCTTGACCGGGAACAGGCAGGCCAGCGCCTCCAAGTTGGTCCGCCCCTGCACGCCGCAGGCCAGGATACCCACTGTCTCCGACTCCGGGCGAGCCAGGTATTTCGCCGAAAGCGCCGAGGCAGCTCCCGTGCGCATGGCGGTGATCCAGGCGCAGTCCATCACGGCATAGGGAATTCCGGTTTCCACATCGTTCATGATCATCAAGCCGCTAATGTAGGGCAGACCCTGCTTGAAGTTTTCCGGGTAGCCGCCCACCCACTTGATACCCGCCGAACGCATGGACGGGATGTAGGCCGGCATGGCATGGATGAAGGCATCCGGCATGGTGTGGATGCCGGGCTTCGGCGGCATTTCCACTTTGCCATTCCCCTTCTCCAGGAAGGCCTTCTCCAGCAAATCGATGATCTCCTTCATCGACAGGTTGACTTTCTCGACATCGGCGCGGGACAGGTAAAGAAATTTTTGTTCAGCCATGGGATGCTCCTCATGCAAAGAATGCGATGATTATACGATTTGATGTCATGGGTAATGTCACAACAACTTATGACAATGCTCACTAACCGATTTGATCGAGTTTTGTCTGTCGTTCCGGTAGCTTCCCTCAAGTCTTCCGGAGTAGGATAACTCGATACATTCCACCCGCGATGCTCGGCTCATCACAGATCACCACGCATGGACAATCCTTCATCAGGTCACTCAGGCGGCGGTTGATGTCCGTGCCAAACAGGGTGCTGAAAAGATTGATAAACCGGCGCCCGATCGAGACGGACCGTCCCTCGGGCAGAAACTTGTCGAAGATGACCGCGCGGCCGCCTGGTTTGAGCGCGCCCAGCGCCGATTGCAGGCAGGCATTCCCATCCGGGATGACGGAGAGGATCAGGTTCAGGATCGCCGCGTCGAAGGAAGTGGATTCAACGAGCCGGGACTGGGCGTCGCCTTCGATCAATCGGACCGCGGCCGGACAGCGGTCCAGCTTGCGGCGGGCTTTGGCAAGCATCTCCGGGCTGAGGTCGATGCCGGTCACTTCCACGCCCACGGGCAGGAACGGCAGATCAGCACCCGTGCCAATCCCGGGGATCAGCACCCGTTCCCCGCGCTGCAAGTCCAGCAATTGCATGGCCCGCCGGCGTCCCGGCATAAAAATCCTGTCCACCGTCGCGTCATAGACAGGCGCCCAAAGGCGATAGGTGAGCCGATTACGGCGATTGGTCATCTTCATACGGTCATCCGAGGGAGAGAAGGATTTTCCCGGGCACGTTGTTTTATCGTGTCAGGCGCGGCAGGAACATCGGTACACATTCGCGATACGCCTGCCATTCCTCACCGAACTCTGCTGCAAGGACTTTTTCCTCCCGCCAGGCCCGCAGCATGGTCAGCGGTGCAAAGCAGACGAGGAACAATGTTGTCCAGGTGAAATACACAAGCAGACTACCAATTGCGGCGAGGAATATACCGGTATACATTGGGTGACGTACGAACGCATACGGTCCGCTTGTGATCAGCCGATGGCCGGCGAAAAGCTGCGCGCCCAGGCCTGTCGACACAAAGTAATATTTCCCGAGCGTCAGCCGCCCTGCCAAAACGAGCGCGATGCCAGGGAAATAGGAGAGCGAGCCAAAAATCAGCATCCACGGCCGCGTTTGCGGTGAGAC
>JBAVVF010000344.1:0-9293 GCA_049697155.1 Anaerolineales bacterium | reverse complement strand
TGGCCAAGATCATCGGTCAGGTAACGACCGATTGGAAGTTCGATGTGGCCAAGAACCTGGCGGAAGCCAACCTGACGGCTGCACCTGCGGCCGACAAGGGTGACGTCTTCATCCTGGCCCCGAACGATGGCACGGCTCGCTCGATCGCCGACGCCTTCGCGGCCGACAAGGACGTGACCAGCTACGTGGTGACCGGACAGGATGCGGAAAAAGCCTCTGTCCAGTACATCATCGACGGCAAGCAGCAGATGACGGTGCTGAAGGATGTCCGCACGCTCGTGGCGGATGCCATCGCAGCGGCTGTGGCCTACCTCGAAGGCGGCGCTCCTGAGGAAACCACCACTTATGACAACGGCAAGATCGATGTCCCGGCCAAGCCCTCTGAGGTCATCTCAGTGGATAAGGACAACGTCAAGGAAGCCATCATCGACTCTGGCTATTGGCCTGCCAGCGATTTCACCGGCTTACAATAGAATGTAGCAACTAGTTTTTGCAGGAATAGTGATGGACTCGTCCATCACTATTCCTGTATAATTCTCTTCACACCTCGATAAAGTCGGAGCCGCCATGAAGACCCCCATACTGGAAATGCAGAACATCGTCAAGGAGTTCCCCGGCGTGAAAGCGCTGGATAACGTCAGCTTTCAGGTTGCCGAGGGCGAAATCCACTGCCTGGTTGGCGAAAACGGAGCCGGCAAATCGACCTTGATGAAGGTGTTGAGTGGCGTGTATCCATACGGGGACTATACGGGCAATATCCTGTTCGCTGGAAAGAAACAGGAATTCCGAAGCATCAGCGACAGCGAGCGGGCCGGGATCGCCATTATCTATCAGGAGCTGGCACTCATCCCCGAAATGACCGTCTTTGAAAATATATTCCTGGGGCATGAGATCAAAGCGGGATTCGCGATCGACTGGAATGAAACGATCAAACGGGCCAAGGAAATGCTGAAGAGGGTCCGGCTGGACGTCAATCCGGAGGAAAAAGTCAGGGACCTGGGGGTGGGAAAACAGCAGCTGGTCGAGATTGCGAAAGCCCTGAGCAAGGACGTCAAGCTGCTTATTCTGGACGAGCCGACCTCGGCATTGAACGAGGATGACTGTCAGAACCTCATCAGTCTGCTGCGCGACCTCAAGGAGAATGGCGTTACCTGTATTCTTATTTCGCATAAGTTGAAGGAAGTCATCCAAATCGCTGACACCGTCACGGTATTGCGGGACGGCAGGACGATTTGCACTTTGTCCGCTCAAAGGGGTGAAGTGGCCGAAAATATTTTGATCAAAAACATGGTGGGACGCGAGATCGACAACATTTATCCAAGCCGGGAACATAAGAAAGCCGGAGAAGTAGTACTCGAGGTTAGAAACTGGAATGCGTACGACCCGGCTTTGGGCAGGTACGTGCTCAAAGACGTCTCGTTCGATCTGAGGAAAGGTGAAATCGTCGGTTTCGCGGGCCTGGTCGGATCGGGAAGAACCGAGCTGGCCCTCAGCATTTTCGGAAACCCAAGTGGTTACCGAGTTAACGGTGAGATGTTCGTCAAAAGGAACAGGACGAATTTCGCTCATCCTGGGGATGCCATTAAAATGGGAGTGGCTTATGTCACCGAGGACCGGAAAGCAGACGGACTCATCCTGATCCAGGACGTAAAACAGAATATTACGCTTGCAAATTTACAGGCGATCGCGAGCCGGGGTGTGATAGACGATAACGCTGAGGTCAAAGTGGCTAATGAATACAAGGAGTCGCTCAATATCAAGACCCCCAGCGTTGAACAAAAAGTGTCAAACTTGAGCGGTGGAAACCAGCAGAAGGTATCGCTGAGCAAGTGGTTGTTTGTCAAACCTGAAGTCCTGATTTTGGATGAACCGACGCGCGGCATTGACGTCGGCGCCAAGTTTGAAATTTACACCATCATGAACCGGCTGGTGCAGCAGGGCATGAGCATCATTATGATCTCCTCCGAACTACCGGAGATACTGGGTATGAGCGACAGGGTATACATTGTTTCCGCAGGTAGAATCACTGGCGAAATGCCCATCGAAGAAGCAACGCAGGAAAAAATCATGGAGAAAGCAACAAGCTGAGGAGGCCAGAGATGTCGTTTTTCAAAGATTTACGAAAACTGCTGGAACAAAACGTTCGTGAATACGGCATGTATATTGCCCTGTTCGTTATTATGGCGATCTTTACGATCACGACGAACAAGGTTTTTATCTCATCCAGGAATATCAGTAACCTGATCAATCAGACGGGCTACGTGGCTGTCCTGGCAGTTGCCATGACGCTGGTGATAGTCATTCGTCACATTGACCTCTCCGTCGGCTACCTCTCGGGGTTTCTCGGGGCCATCGCGGCCATCGCCATGGCTGACCCAAGGGTCATCAGCACTGGAATGGGTTTGCCGGTGGGAGTGGCGATCCTGATCGTACTGGTGCTGGGTGTCCTCGCCGGGGTCGTCATCGCCTTCCTTGTGGCAGATCTCGGAATTCCCGCATTTGTAGCCACGCTCGCAGGCTGGCTCGGATACCGCGGTGCGCTGCAGCTGGTAACCGCCGGCACGGGCACCATCATCATCAACAATAAAATCTTCAACGCGCTGAGCAACGACTTCATCCCCGACATCCCCAACCTCACCTTTTTACCCGGCGTCCACAAGTTGACTCTGATCCTCGGCGCCCTGGCCATCATTCTGCTGATCATCATGCAGATCAGGAACCGCAAGGCAAAACAGGCCTACAACTTCGAAGTCCTGCCGATGGACATGTTCGTCCTGCAGCTGGTGCTGCTGTCCGTTTTGCTGGCCGCCATCACCTGGATTATGGCAGGCTATAACGGCCTCTCGTGGACCGTCATCATCGTGGTGGCCGTGGTTGGCATCTATGATTTTATTACCTCGCAAACCATTCTCGGCCGTCACATCTACGCAGTCGGCGGCAACCAGGAGGCGGCAGAGCTGAGCGGCATCAGCGTCAGGAAAATCACATATATGGTTTTCGGCTCGATGGGATTGTTGTCCGCCTTATCGGGCATCCTGTACGCCTCCCGCTTTAAGTCTGCGACAACCACCGCGGGAGCGGGACTGGAGTTCGATGCCATCACGGCGGCGTTCATCGGCGGCACGTCGCCGGCCGGCGGGATCGGCAAGGTGGTTGGAACGCTGATCGGAGCTTTGGTGATGGGATCGCTCTCGAGCGGCATGAACCTGATGGGCATCGATATCTCCATGCAGTACATCGTCAAGGCGGCCGTGCTGGCTGTGGCCGTTATCTTTGACGTCGCCACCCGCAGCCGAGGCAAGTAGTCTGGTTGTGGATATACAAAGGGCTCTCGGGCTTTCCAAGCCTGAGAGCCCTTTTTGATTCAGACCTGTGCTGCGCAGGAGAAATGACAGGTCTTTTTGCATATCGGGTAAAATCAGGCGCAGAAAAGGCTAAACATGACAAAATTCACTGGCTATCGCTGTTCGCTTTGCGGGGCGGAATATGCTCCCGGCGAAATCACCTACACCTGCCCGAAGGATGGCGGAAATCTTGATGTAGTCCTGGACTACGATTCCATCAAGAGCAAGTACAAACCGGAGGATATCCTCTCACGCACCGATCCATCCCTATGGCGGTTTTTGCCGCTCCTGCCCGTGCAGGAACCTCCCGGGGATGCGACTCCGCTTCACGTCGCCGGCGGGACGCCCGTCTACCGGCTGGCGCGCCTGGCCGAAAAGCTTGGCCTGCAAAGCCTGTGGCTGAAGGATGAGTCGCGCAACCCCACCGCCTCCTTCAAGGACCGGGCCAGTGCCATCGTCGTGGCGCGGGCGCAGGAAATCAAAGCTGAAATCGTCGTGACTGCCTCGACCGGAAATGCCGGCGCGGCCCTGGCCGGGATGTCCGCGGCAGTCGGGCAGAAGGCGATCATCTTTGCACCCAAATCCGCACCGCAGGCCAAGGTGGCCCAACTGCTGGTCTTCGGCGCGAAGGTGATCCTCGTCGACGGAACCTATGATGAGGCCTTCGACCTGACGGTCAAGGCTGCGAACGAGTTTGGCTGGTACTGCCGGAACACGGGCTACAACCCCTTTACGGCGGAGGGCAAAAAGACTGCCGCGCTCGAGATCTGGGAATGGTGGGAAGGGACTCATAAGAAGTGGCACGAAGCGGCCGGCACAGACGTGGATCACGCCCCGCTGACGGTCTTCGTCTCGGTGGGGGATGGCAACATTATTTCCGGCATCCACAAGGGCTTCAAGGACCTCTATCAGCTGGGTTGGCTGCCGCGCATCCCGCGCATCATCGGCGTGCAGGCGGAGGGCTCGGCCGCGATCTCGAACGCCTTCCATGGGAACACCGAGACGATTACGCCTGTCTCAGCAAAGACGATTGCCGACTCGATCTCCGTGGACCTGCCGCGCGACGGGATCCGGGCCGTCCGCGCGACGAAGGAAACGGGAGGCACGTACGTTAATGTATCGGACGAGGAGATTCTCAATGCCATTGCGGAGTTGGGCAGGGTCGGCGTCTTTGCGGAACCGGCCGGGGCGGCCTCTTATGCCGGTCTGGTCAAAGCGGCCCGCTCGGGCGTAGTGGGAAGCGAGGATCCGATCCTGGTGTTAAATACAGGGAGCGGGCTCAAGGACGTCCGGGCCGCGATGCAGGCCGTCGCGTCCGCTCCGATTATCGAACCGACGCTGGAGGCTGTGAAACAGTTGTTATGATGTCGAAAGAGAACTGGAGTGTGCCTTTTCGCTACGTGGTTGGGATTTTCAGTCTGGTTCTGTTCATCGCGCTCCTGATCTATGCCCATGAAGCAGTCACCAACCTGGCCATTGCTGCGTTCGTTGCCTATCTCATCAATCCGGCCGTGGTCTATCTGACGACGCGCACACGCATGGAGCGGGTGGCTGCCGTGAACCTGGTCTATTTTTCGGCAGTCATCCTGCTGATCGGGCTGCCCGCCACGCTCCTGCCGATTTTTTATGATGAGGCCCAATTCATCATCCGGGACTTGTTGGATCTATCCAACCAGCTGCGCCACACTCTCTCGACGCCCATCCGCTTCGGCGGGCTGGTCTTTCATCTGGATGAACTGGGGCGAAGTATTTTTCAGTTCCAAAGCGCGGTCCTAACACCCTTGCCGGAAGAGGCCATACAGGTGCTCGAAACCACCTCGGTCGGCGTGCTGTGGTTCCTGGTGATCCTGGTCAGTGTGCATCTGTTCCTGTCGCAGTGGCCGAACATGCGCAACTGGCTGATCAACCTGGCGCCGCCGGCCTACCGTTCAGATATGGCGGAACTCTACGAACGCGTCAAGAGGGTCTGGATGGCCTATCTGCGGGGACAGATCGTGTTGATGTTCATTGTCGGCGTGACCTTTACCATCGCCTGGCTGATCCTTGGCATCCCGGGCGCGCTGGTTCTGGGCGCCGTGGCCGGGTTCTTTACCCTGGTGCCGGATGTCGGCCCGTTCCTGGCCATGGTCCTGGCGGCCGGTGTAGCTTTGCTGGAGGGCTCCACCTGGATCCCGCTTTCGAACGCCTGGATAGCCGGCATTGTCATCATCGTCTATCTGGTGCTCATCAATTTAAAGAATTTCTTCCTGCGGCCGTATATCATGGGTCGCAGTGTGCACATGAACGAGGCGCTGGTCTTTATTGCGATCATGATCGCAACCATCCTGAAGGGCATTCTGGGGGCGCTGCTGGTCGTACCAGTGCTGGCCTCGGTCATTGTGATCGGTGGATACATCCAGAGGCGCGTGGTCGGACTGCCGCCCTTCGAGGACGATGGCAGCCAGCAGTTTGTCGCGCCTCCGGCGGCCCAGGTCTCCCGCCGCAAGTGGACGAGGAAGGAAAGGCGCGAGCGTTTGGGAAAAGGCTCCGCCTCCGACTCCCCTCAGCCAGCCGCGACCTTAATCAACGAATCCCCATCTGACGAGCTTCCTGCTCAAGGGAAAATCGAAGAATGAAAATCACCTATTCCATCGTTGCCCCCATCTATAACGAACTGGAGAATCTGCCGGAGCTTTACCGCCGCGTCAAAGAGGTTATGGATTCCACCGGCGAGACCTGGGAGCTCCTCCTGGTGGACGACGGTTCCACCGATGGTTCCACCGAGGCGATCCGCGCCCTGGGAAAGCAGGACAAGCGTGTGCGTCCCATCATTTTTGCGCGCAACTTCAGCCATCAGATTGCCATCACCGCCGGCTGGGACTACGCCCGGGGCGAGGCGGTCGTCATCATCGACGCCGACCTGCAGGACCCGCCCGAACTGATCCTCGAAATGGCAAAGAAATGGAAGGAAGGTTACGAAGTAGTCTATGCTGTGCGGGCCGAGCGAGAGGGGGAATCCTGGTTCAAATTGTGGACTGCCTCCCTGTTCTATCGCATCATCTATCGCATCACGGACGTGAAGATACCGCTGGACACGGGTGATTTCCGGTTGATGGACCGCAAAGTTGTGGATGTGCTCAAGCAAATGCGTGAGCGCCACCGTTTCCCGCGCGGGATGTCTGCCTGGGTGGGGTTCAAGCAGATCGGCATCAACTACAAGCGGGCTGCGCGCAGGGCCGGCGAGACAAAGTATCCATTCCGCAAGATGTTCCGGCTGGCGCTCAATGCAATTACCAGCTTTTCGTATTTTCCTCTGCAGGTTGCCACATTTTTCGGGTTTGCTTCGGCAGGGATTGCGATCCTTGCCATCATCCCTGTTATCTATCTGCGTATCACCGGTTCCCAGGCGTTCTTCGGTCAGGCCACCACGCTGATCGCGGTACTCTTCCTGGGCGGTGTCCAGTTGATCTCACTGGGTATCCTCGGTGAATACATCGGTCGTTTGTATGATGAAGCAAAAGGCCGGCCGTTGTACATCGTTCGGGAAGGGCCGAAAGAACAGTAATCAGTAGACAGTAAACAGTAAACAGTAATCAGTGTTCAGTAATCAGTCAGCAGTCACCTTTGTAGTTCAGGGTGGCTGTTTTTTATCCGCCGCCTGATCCCCGCGAATCGTTCCTGGCTGACGTGCGCCAGCAGAAGCGTTAGTCCAAACGTAATCAGCATGTTTGTGATGAAGAAGAACAGGACTTCCTCCAGCGGCAGTATCCCGAAGAATAAGATCCCGGTTGTTTGACCCGGCGAAATCGACCAGGTCGTTTCCGTCAGGGCCAGGATGTCCATTAGGGACAGATACAGCCCGGGGACGAGGATGCTCCAGAAGACCAATCCGCGATAATGCCAGAGGATATCCGCGCCGAAGAGCAGCTGAATCGCGACCGCCGGCAGCGCCCAGAAGAGGATGATGGAGAGGTATGTCCATTCTGCCGGGCCGAGGAAGAAAAGACAGGTGAAGACAAGCCAGAGCAGAAGAAGTACACAGGTAGACAGGTAAACAAGTTTTTTGTTTGCCTTGAACTCCTTTTGTGGCGGAGAAAGCCGTCGCGCCAAAAACCACCACCATAATCCTGAGAGGATTGTTTCCAGAACAAAAAACGTGTATTCCTCGACCGGCACATAACCGATGACCAGGCCGGTGACCAGCTCCGGGTTGTAATACCATACTCCCGTCGCGACGAGATAGTTGTCCCAGGGTGTAGTGTACACCACGGCCAGAAGGATATGGATTCCAATGGCGATCCATACGGCGCGCCCGTTCCGGAAGCCGTGGATCGATCGGTCTTTTTTGTGGTCCCAATAGGCGACGGCAAGGAAGGCGATGATGGGAATGACAAGAAAACGCAGCAGAAAATCAAAGTAAGTCATTTTGTTTTGGGAGTCCGACGACTCCAGTCGTCGTAAATTCCTGTCTATGCCCAACGTCTGGAGACGCTGGAGTCCGGCGGAAGACTTTCATCCTCACGCCCGGGCGTGGTTCGAGGGTTGCGCCCATGTGAGCATGGATTTTGTGATTCGTGAACTCGAACCTGTGCGTCTGAAGCAGCCGCGCCAGGACGGTCCGGGCCTCCGCCTGGCCGAACGCCGCGCCGATGCAGGCCCGCGGACCGCCTCCGAACGGGACGTACGAAAAAGGCGGCGTTTTGCGCCCGTGGGCGAAACGCTCGGGACAGAAACTTTCCGCGTTTTCCCAAACTCCGGGATCACGCTGCGTGAGATAGATGGAGTAAAACATCCGTGCCCCGGCCGGGATGCTGCCTTCGCTGAACTCCATGCTTTCTGCCACACGCCGGTTGCCGATATGGATGGGTGGGTACAAACGCAGGCTTTCCCGGATGACCTGGTCGAGCAAGGGAGATTTTTCCAGCGAATCAACTTCCGCGACCAGGCGCGCCTGAATATCCGGGTGCTGGCCGAGCAGGGCAAACGTCCAGGCCAGCAGAGCCGTAGACGTGTCGTGGCCGGCGATCAGCATGGTCAGCATCTGGTCGCGGATGACGTCGTCGCTCAGTCCGGCATCAAGCAAATGCTGAAGCAGATCCTGAGCACCCTCTTTCCTTTTTCTTCTTTCATCAATGATGCCAAACAAATACTCATCCAGCGTTTTCAGATATTTCTTGTATCCGGGACGCGGCACCCTCCGCCAGAGAATCCAGGCTCCGGGCGAGATGTATGCAATGGCCTTGAGGATGGGAGTCCAGATGCGCGGCAGGTCGTTCCAGGCGTCCCTGCTGAACAGAGCCTGCATGATGATCAGCAGAGCGATCCTGCGGCTCTCGACCAGCATGTCCACCGTCCCGCCGTCCGCCCACGTGGATGAAACGCGGTCGGTCTGCTCGATCATCATCCGAGTGTAGTTCGCAACCTGCGCGGGGTGCAGTGGCGCTTCCATCAGTTTGCGGTAGCGATCGTGCTCTTCACCATCGGTGACGAGTACCCCCTGGAGCAGCAGGTCGGTCACGGGATCCGTATTGCGCCATAGAAGCTTATTTCGTTCGGTCACGAGCACTTTGCGATTTGCCTCAGGTCCGAACACCACAAACGGACGGAAGCCCGGGATGGGGATCTGGAAGAAGCGCCCGATCTGCTTTGCCATCACTTTCAGCGGACCGAGGGGAGAACGTTCATTTATCAGGGCGGCCAACGCGGCTCGCCCTGTTTCGGCGGAAATATTATCTGTCATATCTGCCTTGATTTCTTTGTAAATCGATTTTCCCGGTTATGGTTCGAGCACGTAACAGCCGGCATGGGTCGGATGGTCTTCCACTAACCTTCCGCTTTTTACCTTGCGGATGAGCCACAGGATCAGGAAGTCACCGCCCGCCGCAGCAGTATTGAGCAGTCCGAACCAAAACAGACACCCGTTGCCGGTGAACAGGCTGACCAGGTAGGGAAGAATCCCCAGGATCAAGC
>JBAVVF010000343.1:0-1659 GCA_049697155.1 Anaerolineales bacterium | reverse complement strand
GGCCGGCCGCGACCCCCAGGCGCGCCAGCGCGGCGATCAGCGTTTTCTCCAGCCTGCGGACGTAGCCGACGTAGTCGGCATCGGGGATGCGTCCCTTCCCCCTCTCCCCTATTCCCTGGCCGGAGGGGACAGGGGTTAAGGGGATGAGGGGATATCCCACCAGCTGTCCCGGCCCGTGATAGGTGACGTCGCCGCCCCGGTCGACCCAGTGGATGGCAATCCCTTTTTCCTTCAGCTGCGCTTCGCCCCAGAGCAGGTTCTCCTGCTTCCCGCGCCGCCCGAAGGTATACACGTGCGGATGCTCCAGCAGTAACAGCGTCGGCGGGCGCTTGCCCTCGGCGATCTCGCGCGCGTAGTCATCCTGCAATTTCCAGGCAATCTCGTATTCGATCAAGCCGAGATCAAGGACTTCGTATTTCTCTCTCAAACAACTTATCCAAATACTCTTCTAAATAAATCGGATTCCAGTACGTGATTGGGGTCGCAGCGTTTCTTGAGCTGCTTGAATTTCGAGATCGTTTCCTCGCCCAGGAAGGCTCGCGTCGATTCGGCGGAGGTTTCGCTGTTCTTGGCGAAATAGAACCGTCCGCCGGCCTGCAAAACGATGCGATCGAACTCCTGCAGCATCTGACTCAGTTTGGCGCGGCGGCCATCCGTCACTTTGAAATCGAGCGCCAGCGAGAAACCGTCCACGGCATGGGTCAACAGGAACTTGTCGGGGCGGTGGCGTTTGGTGACGCCCAAGTAAGAGGGCAAACCGCGCCGCAGGGAAAGTTCGATCATTTCACGCCAGGTCGCTTCAGCAGTCTCTTTGGGCAGGAACGACTGATACTGGATCAACCCGCCGCGCCCGTAGGCAAGCTCCCAGTCGGGGACGTAATCGAGCAGGAAATGAAACGCAGCATGGGACTGCCTGAAGGTGTGGGTGCGAAGTGAAGCAATATATTTTGCAGTGTTGACTCCCCACACACCGATGTTGATCATGAACGGGCTCATGAAGTAGTGCAACAGGGATTTTGTAAATACGCCGAAAATGCGCGGTGGCAGAGTCTGGTTTTCCAGGCGCATGGTCGCCTGCGGGTTCGGATCTTCGCCGTCCTTGAGATTGTTCGAGGCATGGATCTGTCCGCGCCCGATGCTCTTCCCGCCTGCCGTGGTATCCATCCAGCCGACCACGTAATCATGCGTGGGAGCGTTATCGAGCAGGGCCCGCAGATGCTGGTTAAGATTGTGCACAGGAAATGCATCCACAGACATCAGCCCGGAGTGGATGCGCTTCATCTTCATCGTGATCGATGTAAAGATCCCCAGCATACCCAGTCCGCTGATCATGGCGTAGAACAGGTCGGCGTTCTTTTCGGGCGTGCAGGTGACCGACTCGCCGTTCGGCAACATGGACGCGAACTCCAGCACATGCTCGCCGATCGTCCCCTTTTGAAAATTGTTTTTGCCGTGGATATTCGCGCCCAGACAGCCGCCCAGGGTGGTCTTCATTGTGCCCGAGACGACCGGCGGCCACCAGCCATCCGGCTCGACGCGCTGCCACAGCTGTTCGAGGGTGGTGCCCGGCTCGCAGCGCACCACGCCGGAGGCCGGATCCCATTCCAGGATCTGATTCATGGCTGTTAAGTCCAGCATAATGCCGCCGCCGTTCAGGGC
>JBAVVF010000342.1:0-5502 GCA_049697155.1 Anaerolineales bacterium | reverse complement strand
GCATGATCCTGCACGCCGGACCGCCCATCGAGTGGGAGCGCATGTGCGGACCGACGCGCGGCGCCGTCATGGGCGCGCTGATCTACGAAGGCCTGGCCCAGGATGAAACCGAAGCCGCGAAGCTTGCGGCGTCCGGGGCGATCGAGTTTTCGCCCTGCCACCACCATCATGGCGTCGGCCCGATGGCCGGCGTGGTCTCTCCCGGCATGCCGGTCTGGATCCTCGAGAACAAGACCTTCGGAAACCATGCCTACTGCACGCTGAATGAAGGTTTGGGAAAGGTACTGCGTTACGGCGGGATGGGACCGGAGGTGTACGCCCGCCTCAAGTGGATGGCGACCGATCTGTACCCAACCCTGGACCGCGCCCTGCAAACTCTTCCCAATGGCATCGACATCAAAAGCCTGATCGCCCAGGCCTTGCACATGGGCGATGAGTGCCACAACCGCAACCGGGCCGCCACGTCGCTGTTTCTGCGCGCGATCGGACCGGCTCTGGCGCGTACAAATAAGGATAACGAAGTCCTGGCGAAGGTGATCGAGTTCATCGACCGCAACGATCACTTCTTCCTCAACCTGAGCATGCCTGCCGGGAAGGCCATGCTCGAAGCAGCCGAGGGTGTGGAGGGCAGCACCATCGTGACTGTGATGGCGCGCAACGGCACGGACTTTGGCATCCGCCTGGCCTGCATGCCGGAGCGCTGGTTCGTCGCACCGGCCGGCCAGGTACAGGGGCTGTACTTCCCGCAATACACGGAGAAAGATGCCAATCCCGACATCGGCGACAGCACAATCACCGAGACGGCCGGGTACGGAGGTATGGCCATGGCCGCTGCGCCTGCAATCACCCAGTTCGTCGGCGGGACGCCGCAAATGGCAACGCAGAATACCCTCGAAATGTATGAGATCACTTTTAGCGAGCATGAAAACCTGACCATCCCCGCCTTCAATTTCCGCGGCACCCCGCTCGGCATTGACGTTCGAAAGGTGATGGAGACCGGCGTCCTGCCGCGCATCAATACCGGCATCGCCCACAAGGATCCCGGCGTGGGCATGGTCGGCGCGGGAATTTTGCGTGCACCCGAGAAGTGCTTCAAGGATGCTTTCCAAGCGATAAAAGAAATGTAATCGTAGGGGCGACCCGCCCGGGCATGATCGTCATCCTGAGTGGCCTTGAAGGGTCGCCCCAACATGTCATATCATAAAAGGAGCCAAACCTATGAAGTTCATCGATCTAACGATCCCACTCGGTGTTGCCACACCTCCCTGGCCCACCTACGAACCGCTGCAGCTGAAGTATTTCAAGCGGCTCGCCCCCAATGGAGCCAACGGACAGGTGGTGACACACTCGAACCATCTCGGCACGCACCTGGATGGCGAGATCCATTTCCATACTCCCGGCAAGGACATTGCCTCGCTCGAGATGGATTTCCTCGTGCATGAGGCGGCCGTCGTTGACCTGAGCGATGTCTGCGGCGACTACGATGTGTATACCAGCAAGATGGTGGAGGAGCGCGTCGAGGTCCACGAGGGCGACATCCTCATCATCCACACCGGCTACCATCACTTCGGCTGGGACATGCCCACCGCCAACGAAATCCGCTACATGGTGATGCACCCCGGTCCCGACCGCGAATTCGCCGAATGGGCCAAGGCCAAGAAGCTGCGCTGGATCGGCGTCGACTGCGGCAGCGCCGACCACCCGATGAATACCATCATCCGGGACTGGATGCCGCGCCAGGCCCGCCAGGCAGAGAAGGTCTTCAAAAAGAAACATGGCATGCCGCTGGCGGAATTCTTCGACGACAGCAAGTATCAGTTGATGCACCTCGAGATGTTCCCCTTCGGGATCATCCATGCCGAATGCATCGGCGGTGAGATCGATCTTCTGCTCAACCGCCGGGTGACGATCGGCATGTTCCCCTGGCGCTTCGTGGATGGCGAATCATCCATCTCGCGCTGCGTCGCGATGGTCGATGATGCTGAGTACGAGTCGCTGATGGCAAAGAAAGCGTCCATGCCCAAAACCAAATTCGGCGATTGCTACGACCCGACTCACGTGGAAAGTATCGACAAGTTGAGCGCGGTGAATTTAAGTTGAGTTATCTGTCATTGCGAGGAGGGCATTAGCCCGACGAAGCAATCTCATTTAGTGTATGTGAGATTGCTTCGTCGTCCGAAGGGCTCCTCGCAATGACATACTAAAAATGGAGGTTTTTTATGCCAGTAGACATGGAACTCGAGGCCGTACTGCGGCCCATGCAATATCCCATGCCGCCCTACCCGCCCAAAGTCATCACCCTGGCGAACGGCAAGAGAATGGTCATCCGTCAGGCCGTCCGCGAGGATGTGCCGGAAATCCTCAAGTCCGTCCATCCCTGCCTGTTCATCGAACGGGACTATTACGATGTCGTCAGCGCCCGGCTCTACGGAGAGCTGCTGGCCTGGTATCGTCACCGCGTCAAGAGTGCATTCTGCCTGATGGGCCAGGTGGACGGCTACCTGGTGGGCGTGGTCAACAGCCGGATGGAGAATGAAAAGGTGGGCATGAGCTATCACACCCTGGCCATCGACCGCGGCCTGCGGATTGGCTCACACCTGTTCGCGGCCAAGATGGAATATCACCTGGAGTACCTGAACCAGGAGGAGGTCTTGATCGTGGCTGAAAGCCCGATCGGCTTCCGCCGCTGGATGATCGAGTATCCGCTCGAAGCGACCAAGATCACGCACGAGCTGGGCGGCGGCGATTCCTATCGCCTGACGCGCGAGATCTACTTCAAAGCCAAACCGCGCCTGGTAGTGGGCGATCGCCCCGTCCCGCAGGAATTGATGGACGAAGCCATGGCAGACATCAAGTTCGCCGACGACGATACGATCCGTGAGCGGATCGCCGGGCTGAAAGGGAGATAAGAACATGAGAGACGTTGCGATTATTGGCGCCGGCATGATCCCCTTCGGCCGGCGTGACGAAGATACCCTGATGGAGATGCTGTCGTATGCATCCCTGAAGGCATTGGACGACGCGGGGCTGGGAGATAAAACCGTCGATGCGGTGTACGTCGCCAATATGGGCGGCGGGATGCTCCAGCACCAGTCCGCGATTGCCAGCTCGCTGGTGGACCGCCTCAGCCTGCTGCCCGCCGCGGCCGACACCGTGGAGAATGGTCCCGCTTCGGGAGCATCGGCCGTCAAGAATGGCTTATTGGCTGTTGCCTCGGGTTACTACGATTATGTCCTGGTCGTGGGCGGCGAGAAGATGCGCGAAGTGACCGGCTGGCGCGCGACCGATTTCGTCGCCACCATGACCCATCCACAAGCCGAATATCCATACGGCATTACTTTGCCCGGCATGGCCGGTATGTTCACGCGGCTGTACATGGAAAAATATGGCGTGACCCGCGAGCATCTGCTGGCAGTTTCTCTGAAAAATCAGGAGATGGGCACACTGAATCCCTACGCGCACGTGGAGATGGCACTCGACCGCGAAGGTGTCTTCGACAGCCCGCACGCGGTCGTCAACAATCCTGTCTCGGCCGATCCACTGCACCTGTATGATCTTTGCCCGGTGAGCGACGGTGCCGCGGCGGTTGTTATTTGCCCGCTGGAGATGGCGAAGAAACTATCCAAGCCGCCTGTGCTGATCGCGGGCTTCGGTCAGGCCACCGACACACACACCCTCCAGGAGCGCGACGACCCGACCGACCTGAAAGCGGTCACGCTCGCGGCCAAACAGGCGCTCGAGATGGCAAAACTCAAACCGGGCGACATCAGCGTGGCGGAACTGCACGATGCCTTCACCATCCTCGAGATTGCCGAGAGCGAGCACGTTGGCTTCTTCAAGAAGGGCGAAGGCGGCAAAGCTGCCGCGGCCGGCAAGACCCGCCTCGGCGGACAGATTCCCATCAATGTCTCCGGCGGACTCAAAGCGCGCGGACATCCCGTCGGCGCGACCGGCGTGGCCCAGGTTGTGGACCTGGTCTGGCAGCTGCGGCATGAGCTGCCCAAGAATCGCCAGGTCAAGAACGCCCAGACCGGGCTGTCCGTCAACTTCGGCGGCTTCGGCAACAACGTGCTGTCCTTTGTATTGAAGAGGGTAGAGCAATGAAAAAAGAAATCGCCATCACGGCCTACAAGTGCAGGAAGTGCGGGAAGATCCACTATCCCTATCATGACCGCTGTCTGGGATGCAAAGGGCGCGAGTTCGAAAAGATCAAACCCGAGGGCGATGCAACCCTGCTCGCCTATACGGTCATTTTCAACCTGCCGTGGGGCTTCGATCAGCGTTTCCTGGTCCTCGGCGTGGCTGAATTCGAGAACCATGTCAAGGCCATGGGCCAGATCAAGGCCGAATCGGTCGACGAGTTGAAGGCTGGCATGAAGATGAAACCCAGCTGGGAGCCGGTCCGCGTGCAATACGGCGAGGACGTCTACGGGCTGAAATTCGAGCCGATGGAATAAGCTCACCACAGAGATCACAAAGCTCACAGAGATTTTTAAAAAGGCTTTCTCCGAGTTCTCAGTGCGCTCTGTGGTAAGAAGTAAAATAATATGGCCCGAGGTATATACTCGGGCCATATTTTCTTATGTATTTACGTGCGATCTCCACGGGGTATGCTGTGCCGGATGCAGACTTCACTGCTTCGGTTCACAGCGTCTTCCAGTCTTCGCTCAACCTTCAGCTGGAAGACAACCACCTGCTGACGCTGATTCTATCCAGCGAAGGTGATCTGCCGCAAGGCATACGGCTTGACGCGCCAGAGGACTTTTCCTTTGAAGCATTTCAAGTGGGCGAACCGGCTGTTTGCAAAGCGAGCATCCTTTCCTTTGAAAGAAGTTCACTGACGGTTGAATTGAGCGGAGCGCGGCGCTGGAAGTGCGATCTGCCTGCGCAAGCAGGTCGGACTGCCAGTCCGACCTACCTCCCTGCCTGGAACCTTGTCTGGACGGCGCTGAACGCGCGGCAGAGGCTATCGAAAGCCGAGATCATCGCGGGGGAATTGCTCGATGGTTCGCCGCAGGCAGGTGTGCCGCACAGAGCCGGCAAGGCGATGCGCGAACTAGTCGAAGCCACACGGCAATACGACTTGAAGCCCTCGGCAGTCGAAGCGCTGATCGGACTCGGTTCCGGCCTGACACCCAGCGGAGATGATCTTCTGGTTGGTTATCTGGCTGGACTTTGGTGTACCGTGCAAGATAAAGACGAGCGCACCCGATTTATTTTGAAACTTGGAAAAAACATTATTGATCTTTCATCCAGGACCAACGATATCAGCCGCACGTATCTTTATCATGCCGCGCAGGGACAGGTGTCCAGCCGCCTGGCCGATCTGGCGGAAGCAATCTGCCGAGGAGAAAAGCCCGAACGCCTCAGCGAAATTGGCGAGGCAGCCATGAAGATCGGGCACACCTCCGGCATGGACGCGGTCACCGGTCTGTTTATCGGGCTCGGCGTCTGGGCCCGGGTGGAATTTCCTGAATGAACGGCAATCAAAGAAAACAAACC
>JBAVVF010000341.1:0-6117 GCA_049697155.1 Anaerolineales bacterium | reverse complement strand
AAACAAGGATGATCGCGATCCCCCTGACAGCATCGAGCGCTTGAGACCGTTTCACAAGAAACACCTCTCCAGAGCATGGGAATGTGTCGGATTATAATTCAATAGTGTTGCTCCGAAACGAATCGTTTTGGGGACTGGATTAAACACCGCGCTTTGGTCACCAGCCTTAACGGTAAGAACAAGGCGCCAAATCAGAAAGAGCAGAGAATGACAATTGCCCCTCAAAAAGCGATCCATTACGAAAGATATGAATTCAAAAAATGGAAACCGTACGATGCAGAGACCATCGTGGAAAGCCCGGTCTCACTTACCGTGAACGGTGAAGTCTGGCTGACGTTCATGTGCACTCCGGTCAACCTGGAAGCGCTGGCGGTGGGATTCCTCTACAACGAAGGCATTCTGCAATCCATGGATGAAGTGGAGGACGTGCGCGTCTGCGAACATGGCGATAATGTGGACGTCTGGCTGAACCACAGTGTGGAACAACCCCAGTCCTGGCGGCGGACCTCCGGCTGCACGGGCGGAGTGACCGCAGTGGACGCGCTGGCCCGCGTCGATGTCTCGTTTGACGGGGAGCGGCCCCGCGTCGCCCCGGAGGCGATCGGCCGTCTTGTGGAAGGGTTGTTCGAATCCCAGGCGTTGTACCGCGAAACGGGCGGAGTCCACACTTCGGCTTTGAGCGACGGGGAAAAGATCGTCCTGGTCGCCGAGGATATCGGCCGGCACAACACACTCGACAAAATTGCAGGGTTGTGTCTCATGAACAACGTCTGGCCGGAGACCCGCATCCTGATTACCACGGGCCGCATCAGTTCGGAAATGCTGCAAAAAGCGGCCCGCCTGCAGTCCCCCATCCTGATCTCGCGTACTTCGCCCAGCTCGCTGTCCATTGAAATGGCTGAGCGCTACGGAATTACGTTGATCGGCTACGCCAGACGGGATCGGTTCAATGTGTACACTCATCGGCCAAGGATCGAGTTCCCGTAGTGTGGCGCAATAATATGACAAATATCCTCCTCAAACATGAAGAATGCAACTTACAAGGGAAGGGCGTATCCTTATAATAGAACGAAGTAGCGGCGAGTCTGAAACACCACAAAACATCGCAGATCACTGCAGAACATTGCTCTCCCATCACACACACCGAAACACAGTGCAATTCATCGCTCTGGCTCGCCCTACCTGGTGATGACACACAAAAATACTTCAATGGAACACGTCATTATCAAAAGCCGTCCTTCACAGGGCGGCTCTTTTTATACTGACGTCTTGTGAAATCCATCACTATAAATAGAGAAGAACGTCCATGCGGATTTTGAGCAAAAGGACGTAAGATCAAGCTGGAGCCAATTCGGCCATTATAGAGGATTTATGACGAACAAGACGACTGTATACAAACCCATTTCACCGGAGATCGAGGAGCTGGCCGGCGAACATCATCACGACCGCGAAGCTGCCCTCGAGCTGCTGAAGGACATTCAGACGCGGCAGGGGAGACTCTCGCCTGCAGCCATTACCGATGCGGCCCGCGCCCTCAAGCTGCCTGCCCATCATCTCTATGGCATGGCAACGTTTTATTCCATGCTGTCGCTGGAGGAACGCCAAACAGTCCTGCATGTTTGCGATGGGCCGGTTTGCTGGTTGAAGAGAGCCAGCGGAAAGTCATCCGCCACCAGTGAGCAGTCCATCCGTGAATGGGCCAAGGCCATGCCGGATTACGCAGTCGAGCGCACTTCCTGTTTAGGGTTGTGTGACCGCGCTCCGTCGGTCTTGGTGGAAGATGAACAGGCCGGTCCTGTATCCCCGAAAGATGCAAAGAAAGTCTGCGAGGGCTGGCGCGGCGTGCCCACCGATTACTCGAAGGAACGCAAGGGCGAACTGCGGGTCATGACCGCCCTGATCGGCAGGATCGATCCCGACTCGCTCGATGAGGCACTCGCGCATGGCGCGTATGAGGGACTCAAGAAGGCGCTTCAGGCCCAGCCGTCAGAGGTTCTCGACATGGTGGAGTCTTCCGGCCTGCAAGGACGCGGCGGCGCCGGATTCCCAGTCGGCCGCAAATGGAAATTCGTCGCCAAAGAGGCCAGGACGCCGCGCTACATCATCTGCAACGCCGACGAGTCGGAGCCGCTGATCTTCAAGGACCGCGTCCTGATCGACACGAATCCGCATCAGCTGCTGGAAGGCATGACCATCGCCGGTTTCGCCTGCGGTGCATCCGAAGCATGGATCTATATCCGCGGGGAATATGAATACCAGGCCCAGCGCCTCGAGAACGCAATCCGCCAGGCGGAGGCGAAGAACCTGCTCGGCGGGAACATCCTGGGCTCGGGTTTCTCGTTCAGGATCCACGTCCATCGCGGCGCAGGCGCCTACATCTGCGGTGAAGAAACGGCCCTGATCGAGTCACTGGAAGGCAAGCGCGGCGAGCCGCGCATCCGCCCGCCCTTCCCGCCCACCTACGGCTTCCGCGGACAGCCCACGGCTGTGAACAACGTCGAGTCGTTTTGCGCCGTGCCGCACATCCTCAGGAACGGCGCGGATTGGTGGCGCACGCTGACGAAAGCCGCGGCTCCCGGTACGAAAGTGTACATGCTGCTGGGACACGTGAAGAAGCCGGGATTGTTCGAAGCCCCGTTCGGGCTCACGCTGCGGCAGATCATCGATGATTTCGGCGGCGGAATGACCAAGGATTCGAAATTCCAGTTTGCCTTGTGCGGCGGCGCGGCAGGGACAATCGTGAACGAAAGCCTGCTGGATACGCCCATTGACTTCTCTTCCGCACCCAAAGGCATTTCGCTGGGTGCGGGCTCCTTCCTGATCTGTGACCAGAACGTATCTCCAGTGGCGTTCCTGCGGGAGCTCCTGCACTTCTTCGCGGCGGAAAGCTGCGGGAAATGCACGCCCTGCCGGGTCGGCACGTGGCGCTCACTGGAAATTCTGAATCGCATGACGGCCGGCAAAGGCGTCAAAGGTGATACCGAGGAATTAAAGGCTCTGGCCGCGCTGATGCACGATTCGTCGTTCTGCGGTCTGGGACAAGCCGTACCAATTCCAATGCGATCGGTGCTAGCCCATTTCGAGCCAGAATTTACAAAAGTTGAAGCGTAATTTGAGGCCTATTATGACAGTGAACATAACCATTGACGGTCAGTGCATCCAGACGGAAGCCGACAAGACCATTCTGCAGGTTGCCAAGGAACACGGGGTCCACATCCCGACCCTTTGTTATCACAAGGATCTATCCCCCACCGGCAACTGCCGCATGTGTGTGGTGGAAGTCAAGGGCGGGCGGTTTTTGCAGGCGGCCTGCGTGACCTCCGTTTGGGAAGGCATGGAGATCAGCACGGTCAGCGAGAAGGTCATGAAGGATCGCAAGCTGACCCTGGAGCTCATGCTGGCCAACCATCCCACAGATTGCCTCACCTGCGACGTGGGCGGCGAATGCGAGCTGCAGGACCTGGCCTACGATTACAAAGTAGAGGTTCCGAGCTGGGGGACCAAGGGCACGCGCTATCCGGTGGACAGCGATCCCAATCCCTTCGTGCGGGTGGATTTCAACAAATGCATCCTCTGCCGGCGCTGTGAGCTGGCCTGCGCCGAAATCCAGGTGCGCGATGTCTGGGGCGTGGCCAAGCGCGGCTTCCAGGAACAGATCGTCGCGGGGGCGGGAACGACCATGCTCGAGGCGCGCTGTGAATCCTGCGGTCAGTGCGTGGCCTACTGCCCGACCGGCGCGCTCTCCAACAAGATGAATTACGGGGCGGCACGCGCCCATCAGGTGAAGAAAGTCACCACGACGTGCGCGTACTGCGGCGTTGGCTGCCAGTTCGACCTGCTGGTAAAAAACAACAAGGTGATCGGCGTATCGTCCAACCCGAATGCCCCTGTCAATGGAATGGCACTGTGTGTCAAAGGCCGCTACGGCTACGATTACATTCATCACCACGACCGCCTGCTGAAGCCGCGGGTTCGCCGCTATCTTCTGGAGGGTGGGAAGAAGGAACTCAAAGGTTCGCCCTGGGACTGGGTCGAAACGGAATGGGACACTGCGCTCGATATCGTCGCGAAAAAATTCAGGGAAACGCGCGCGGCCTCCGGAGCGGATACGCTTGGCTTTCTCACGTCGGCCAAGTGTCTGAACGAAGAAAACTATCTCATGAACAAGCTGGCGCGGCAGGTCATAGGAACCAACAACATTGACCACTGCGCCCGTCTCTGACACTCCAGCACGGTGGCCGGTCTGGCCGCCTCCTTCGGTTCGGGCGCCATGTCCAACTCCATGGACGATGTTGCCAAAGAAGCCAAATGCTTCTTCATCATTGGTTCAAACACCACCGAACAGCATCCCGTGTTCGGGACCATTCTGCGCCGGGCGGTCCGATTCCGCGGTGCGAAACTGGTCGTGGCTGACCCGCGCAAGATCGACATCACCGAGTTTGCCACACTCCACATCCGCCAGCGACCCGGCACAGATATTGCCCTGGTCAACGGCCTGATGTACATCATCCTGGAAAAAGGATGGGAAGACAAGACCTTCGTCGCCGAACGCACGGAAAACTTCGACGAGTTCAAAGCGACCGTGATGAACTATCCGCCGCAGAAAGTTGCCGAGATCACGGGCATCCCGGCCGAGAAACTTTACGAAGCCGCAGAGATCATTGCGAAGAACAGTCCGATGGCGGTCATCTGGGCCATGGGCATTACCCAGCACATCGTCGGCGTGCGCAACGTGATGGATCTCGCCAACCTGCAGATGCTGCTCGGCAACATGGGCAAGCCCGGCAGCGGCGTCAACCCGCTGCGCGGACAGAACAACGTCCAGGGCGCCTGCGACATGGGCGGCCTGCCGAATGTTTATCCGGCGTACCAGGCCGTGACCAGCGACGAAGTTCACGACAAGTTCGAAAAGGCCTGGGGTGCAACCGGCAATACCAAGGTTGGGCTGACCGTGACCGAGATGATGCCGGGAATTTTGGATGGCAGGATCAAGTCACTGTACATCCTGGGCGAAGACCCGATCATGTCCGACCCGGATACCAAACACATCCGGCACTGCCTCGAAGAGCTTGACTTCCTTGTTTTGCAGGAGATCTTCCCCTCCGAGACCTCGGTCTATGCGGATGTGCTCCTGCCGGGTGTTTCCTTCGCCGAAAAGACCGGCACCTTCACCAACACGGAACGACGCGTGCAGATGGTCAACCAGGCCATCGAGCCGCTCGGCGAGGCGCGCCCCGACTGGTGGATCACGGCTGAGATCGCGAAACGTGTCATTGCAGCAGGTGGAAGGCAAATTGCAGAAGCGCAGTACGCTGGTTGGGAATACCAGGATAGTTCTGCAATCATGTCCGAGATCAACGCGCTGACCCCCTCCTATGGCGGCATCACGCACGCCCGCTTGCTGAAAGGCGAACGCATCCAGTGGCCCTGCCCCACGGCGGAGCATCCCGGCACGCCGATTTTGCACACCAAGCAGTTTACGCGCGGCAAAGGCAAGTTCATGGCGATCGACGATGTGCCGCCCGCTGAATTACCCGATGATGAATACCCGATGGTCATGAGCACCGGACGCGTCCTCTATCACTGGCACGGCGGACAGATGACTCGCCGCGCCCGGGGCCTGATGCAGGTCTACGGCGAGTCGCTGGTGGAGCTCAACCCGACAGATGCCGAACGGCTGGGCGTGAATGGGAACAAGACCCTGCGCATCACATCAAGGCGCGGCAGCATCACCGCCCAGGCCCTGGTCACCGACCGTGTCCCGCCCGGTATGGTCTATGCCAACTTCCACTTCCCGGCCGCGAATGCAAATGAGCTGACATTGGCCGCCCTGGATCCGGTCTCCAAGATCCCCGAGTATAAGGTTACGGCTGTCAAGGTTGAGCTGGTAAAAGACTAGATTCTGAGAGCCTCGCATGAAGACGAGTGGAGGATTACCTTCACTCGTCTTTTGTTTGATAGAATGACTACACAGGAAAACCAATCCACATGAATCAAAAACACATAACCACTGCTGCCTATTATGCTGCATTTATCTTTCTTGGTCTGACCGTCGCGGCCGAAGGGCCAACGCTCCTCAAGCTTGCCGAACACACCTCCAGCACGCTGGATCAAATC
>JBAVVF010000340.1:0-5825 GCA_049697155.1 Anaerolineales bacterium | reverse complement strand
GGGCAAGGTTGCTGAACAGAGATCGCGAGTCCATTCTTCGCATGGTAAGTGTCGTGCTTGTGATGGTTCTGGCGCTTGGCATTCGTCTGTGGGGGCTGAACCAGATCGGGTTTAATACCGATGAAGCCGTCTATTCCGGACAGGCAGCAGCGATTGCGCGTGTCCCGATCTTCCGGGATATTTTTCCGGTCTTCCGGGCACATCCGCTGCTCTTCCAGTTTGTATTGGCTCTTATGTTTGGTTTTGGTGTCAGTGATCTGGTAGCGCGTTTGTTAGCCGTTGCGATTGGGGTCGCGACTATATTCATTGTGTATCGCCTTGGAAGTCTCCTCTACGGTGAAAGTGCCGGCATATTGGCTGCGCTGATCATGGCGGTCATGCCCTATCATGTGATCGTTACCCGCCAGGTACTTCTGGATGGCCCCCTGGTTTTGTTTACCACGCTGACGCTTTATCTCCTGGCACGCTTTGCCCTAACAGGCAATCCTTTATGGTTGCATGCGGCCGGAATTGGAATGGGATTAACCTTCCTGGCCAAGGAGACGGGCATCATCCTGCTAGGCTCCATCTATGCCTTCTTTGCGCTTTCCAGTGAGATCTACGTCCGCGTGCGGGATCTGGCGCTCTCGTTTGTATTAATGGTCATCATGATTTTGCCATTCCCTCTGTCGCTGATGCTGGCGGGGGGCTCAAAAACCGGACAGCAATATTTGATCTGGCAGCTTTTCCGCCGTCCCAATCATACCTGGGACTTCTATCTCAGCACGGTTCCGCCTGCAATCGGAGTACTGGTCATCATCGTAGCCATCGCCGGCCTGTGGCTATTGCGCCGTGAGGGATCCTGGCGCGAGAAGCTCCTCGTCCTGTGGGTCGTGGTTCCAGTGGTGTTCTTCCAGATCTGGCCGACCAAGGGCTATCAATATCTGCTTCCGGCCGCGCCTGCCCTGGCCATTTTGGCGGCCCGGGCCCTCACCCGCTGGTTGTGGATCCAACCCCTTGCCCCTGAAGAAAACCGGCAGTCAACAAGCTGGATCAGGGTCCTGGTGGGCGGGGTGATGATCCTGAGCCTACTGAACTCGAGCTGGATGTCGATCCAGCCACCGACCACCGGTACTTTCATCGCCGGAACTGGCGGTGTCCCAGGCGGGCGTGAGGCCGGCGAATGGCTGAAGCACAACATTCCTGCCGACGCCACGATGCTGACGATTGGACCTTCCATGGCGAACATCCTCCAGTTCTACGGGCATCGGAAGGCGCTGGGCATGTCTGTCAGCCCCAACCCGCTTCGCCGCAATCCTGCCTACGAACCGGTGCCCAATCCCGACCAGGCGATCCGGAACAACGATATTCAGTATCTGGTCTGGGATTCATATTCGGCCGGACGTTCGAGTTTCTTTTCAGAGCGGCTTCTCCAGCTCGCCGCGCGTTTCAACGGCAGGGTGGTACATACCGAGTCGGTCACGGTGACTTTGGACGATGGAACCCAGGTGGAGAAACCGGTAATCGTTATTTATTGGGTGCGTCCATGACATTCGTACGAAAATCAGCTTCCTTTTTCCTTCTGTTCGTCATCGTCCTTTCTGGATTTGGAATGACGAAGGCATCTGCTCAATCTGAAATCGAGCCCGCTACTCCTATTGAGCATTTCATCGTGGTGATGCAGCAAAACCACACTTTCGATAATTATTTCGGTACTTACCCGGGTGCAAATGGTATTCCGGACAATGTTTGTATGCCTGTTTCCCTGCCGACCGAGGAAAACACATCCTGTCTGGCTCCCTATGAAATAATGGACCATCCAATCAGCGATTTGGCCCACTCCGATGCAGTATTTCAGTCCCAGTTTCAAAATGGGCAACTGAATGGCTTCGTCGCTGCATTGAATAATCTGAACCAGGATGGGGCGCTGAGCATGGGACATTATACCGGCAAGGATATACCGTTTTATTGGAACCTGGCCGACCAGTATGTGCTCTTCGACAATTATTTCAGTTCGGCTAATACGGGCAGCATTACCAACCGTATGTTCTGGGTCAGTGGCCAGCCTGGTAGCGAGCACAACCGTATTCCCGAGGATGGGTATGGAGATATTCCCACGATCTTTGACGAGCTTCATGAGCGAGGCATTTCCTGGAAGTTCTATATCAAGGATTATGACAAGACTCTAAATTACCGCACTCTCAAGAACCTTGATTATCTTCCCCCCCAGGTTCAATGGGTGCCCCTGCTCAGCTTCGACCGATTCATCGATGACCCTGCGCTTTCCAGCCGGATTGTGGATCTCAACGAGTACTATACTGATCTGGAAAACGGCACCTTACCGGCCGTCTCCTATGTGCTTTTGCTGGGGGCCACTGAACATCCGATATCCGATGTATCGCTGGGTGAAAGGGCCATCCGGACCATGCTGCATACCCTTATGCAAAGCGATGCCTGGGATAGCTCGGCACTTTTTATCACCTATGATGATTGGGGCGGCTGGTACGATCATGTTCCTCCACCGCAGATTGATGATCACGGATACGGTTTTCGGGTACCTGCCCTGCTGGTCAGTCCGTACGCCCGTATGGGCCACATCGATCACACACTGCTCGATCATACCTCCATCTTGAAATTCATTGAAGAAAACTGGAATATCCCACCTCTGGCCGAACGCGATGCCAGGGCAAACAACCTCACCCCGGCTTTTGACTTCTCAAACCCGCCGCGCCCGGCAGCCTTTGTCTCGGCGACGCGGGAAGCAGCAGAACCGCGGATCGAGCCGCGGGTGATTGTCATCTATGCCGCCTACGGTGCGGCCATAATTTTCGCCTTCTTTGTTCTGGTAAGGGCAAATGCGAATCGGCGCAAGTTTGGACACTTTTCGTATGAGTCCCGCTCTGCGAAGGAGATCAAGTCATGATGGTTCGCTTTCAACGTTTGTTTATGATGTTTCTTGTAACGGTGCTTGGCCTGCTCAGTCTGGCCAGCCCGGCCTCTGCCAGTCCCCAGCCTTTGGAGAGTTCGCCGGCCGTGCAGTCTTCGGCTCCCAAAGCTTCCGGCCTGCCGGAGATCCTGGGGTCCCCACTGCTTCAGGGAAGCAAGGCCGCAAACCTGACCGTGGAGCCATTAAAACCCATCCTCATCGGGAAGCATCCCAAAATCGTTGCTCACCTGACTACCGAGACTGGCAAGCCGATTCCCAAGCAGCCTATTATCGTCAGGGTGGATGGTGTCCGCAAAGCCGAGGGACGTACTGACAGTGAGGGTACGGCTATTATCACTTTGAAGTTCAAATTTGCTGCCGGCACGTATAAAGTGGATGTTATCTATCCTGGTGTACCCAGCATTGGACTGCCCTCCGCGGTCGTCAAAGTGGACCTGGTCGTCGATCCTTCCGAAATTTCCATTCACACTGTCCCGACGATGCCCGGCGTTAGCTTCAAACTTAATGATGAAATCTATACCACGGATGAAAATGGGACGATTACCATTCCGCTGACTGTCAGCGGAATGTATGCCATGGAGGTGCTGCCCATCGATGGCGAAAATCTGCCGGCCAATACGCGTGTGGAATTCGCCCGCTGGAACGATAATGTTTTCACGCCGAAGCGTGAAATTTACTTCCCCCGGGATCGCAGGCTTGAGGTGGGCTATATGGTCAGCTATCAGGTCGACCAGATCTTTTATGATACAAAAGGGAATCCGGTGGATCCCGGGCGGGTTTCTTCCATGGTCATCCGTGGGATCGGAAACACGTATTCATTTGACGGGGCAGGACCCATCTGGCTGCCGGCCAATCGTTTGACCCGCCGGGTCGGCGAGCGGCTGGAAAGCGAGGAAATCCTCTATTATTTCCGGGATGTGGTTATTGATGGCGCGAATGTAATCAACCGGAGTGAACAGCGTTTTCATATCCGTCCGGATGACACCTGGCCGATCAACGTGCTGCTTTATTCGGCGCATTTCTCCGCCCGGGATGCCATGTTCGGCTTCCCCATCGGGAAAGGGATTAAGCTTACCTATCCAGATGGTCGTACCGAGGATTTCCCCTTTGATTCTGCGAATGCTGAACTGGTGATCCCCGCGCTGGCGCGCGGCTCCTATAGTGCCAGGATCACTGGGGCGGGCGGCTCGGCGCCTCCCACGCCCGTGCATCTGTCGCGCGATCAAAATGTCGAACTGCTTATGCTGAGCTATCTGGACATCGCAGTAATTGTCGGTGTTCCGCTCCTCATTGCCCTCATATTGTTCTTTGTCGGACGGCCCTATTGGCTCCAGGTCTTGCGGCATCCCTCGCGCTATAAGGAACTTGTCTATCAAAATAGACAGCGGGATGTTTCAGCCTAGTCCCGGGACCTCTGGCTTGGTCTGGATTTGAACTGCCTGCCACATGCGGACAGAATTGATGCGGAAGATTGCTGTGCAATTAGCTAACTGCGAGACCGGGAGCATTCTTTCGGCGATCTGGCCTGTTTCCAGCAAATGAGCTCGGAACGTTCCTGGCAGCACCCCGCAGGCGATCGGCGGTGTATATAGTTTGCCCTCCAGCTCGACAACGAGGTTCCCAATTGTGAACTCCGTCAGTTCATCAAGCTCGTTGTACAGCAGAACGTCATCGAATTCCTCCAATCCCGCCCGCGCGGCTTCGAAGACCTCTCGCCGGGTGGTCTTGTGAAAGAGAAACAGGCTGGTTGAGTCGACCGGCTGCTTTGCCAGGCAAACCTGCAAAGTGGCAGCCTCCCTGACCACCTCCAGTGGTGGGGCTTCAAAACTCAACCTGCCGGATCGATCCAGTAACAATCGAAAGCGTCGTGACTCACGGAAGCTGGAAGAGACCTGCTCAAGGTACTCTTCCAGCTTTTCTTTTGTGACTGGGATATCAAAATAATCGGCCGAGTCGAGCATGCGGGCCAGGTGTTTTTCACAGAGCAAGAACTTCTCCCCGGGCGTCCACAGCATGGTTTCGAGCAGGGAGAAGGGCAGATGGCTTTCCGTCAGCAGGCGGGCCTTGAGCAGGGCCTCGGCGTATTCATCCGGACTGGTCGAGTCCCAGACGACCCCGCCGCCCACTCCGTATTCGGCCGTTTGCGTTTCCCGGTCGATCAACGCGGTGCGGATAGCTATGTTGAATTTTGCTTTTCGGTGCGGGGAAATATAGCCAATGCTTCCCGTGTACACCTGGCGGGGAGTGCTTTCCAGTCCTGCAATGATCTTCATCGTGCTGACCTTCGGCGCGCCCGTGATGGATGCACAGGGGAACAGTGCCGTGAAGATCTCTGCCAGCGAGGCATTTGTTTTCGCGGCAACCGTCGAGGTCATCTGCCAGAGCGTGGGATGGCGTTCCGTTTCGAACAGGCGCGGGACCTGAACGCTGCCAGTCTGTGCAATACGACCCAGATCGTTGCGGATCATGTCCACGATCATTACGTTTTCAGCGCGGTTTTTGGGCGAGTTTTTCAGCCATTCCGACCGTTCGCGATCCTCCCTGGTGGTGCGGCCGCGCCCGGTGGTTCCTTTCATAGGGCGGCAGGTGATCGTGTCTCCATCCAGTTGAAAGAATAGTTCCGGTGACGCCGAACAAATCACATACTGGCCGATGTCCAGATAGGCTGCATGACTGTTCTGGCCCTGGACAAGATGCAGAAAGAAATCCCAGGCGCTCCCGGTAAAATCAGCCCGCAGGCGCATGGTGTAGTTCACCTGGTAGGTTTTGCCCTGAGCGATCTGCGCCTTGATCTGGTCGAGCGCAGAATTGTAGATTTGCCGGTCGACCGACGGGTGCCAGTCCAGGATTCTCTTCGGATGGCGCGGCTCCGGCAATTGGAGCAGACGCGGCTCTGGGT
>JBAVVF010000339.1:0-7179 GCA_049697155.1 Anaerolineales bacterium | reverse complement strand
GGATCAGCCCGTCGCCGTCCTCGGCGTCCTTGAGCACGGTGACCATCACGCTCTCCGACTTGACCTCGATAAATGAATCGGTCTGCGGCAGAGTCCCCTCGGGATGGAAGGTCGCGAACAGCGCGACCGGCGGCTGGTTCAGCTCGGCCGCGCGGCGCGGCGTCCCGGCAGACTCCCAGCTCCCGCTGTGCGGAAACAGGGTGTACCGAAAGCGCTGAATACCCTGATCGATGAAGGCATGGTTCCCCTCCGGCCCGAGGACAGCCGGGATGTGATGAGCGTAGGCCGGACTGCGCAGGACGGTCAGGCCGATGTCGCGCACGTTCACGTCCAGGCTGTACTTGCCGTCATTGAGCAGGCTGAAGCCGTAGGGAACTTCGCGGTCGCGCGAGATGCCGGAAACATCCACCCACGATTGCGCCGGCTCCTCCTCCCCATTGGCAAAGCGTTCCGTGTATCCGTAGGGGATCTCGTGGGTGACCTTCATGAACTTGACATTGACCGGGAAGCGCAGCTTGAGCATCCGGCACTCCTCCTGCCAGTTCACCGTCACGCTGACGTCGATCTGCTCGCGGTCAGGGTACATGGCAAAGTCCTGGACCAGCTTCGAGGAGCCGTAGCCGCTGACGACGCGTATGACCGACTTGACCGGACCATGCTCGACCAGCCGGATCGACTCGGCCTGGAACGTCCCGGCCACCTTGTCCCACTTGAAAATGTTGTGTCCCCAGGTATCGCCCGGGTCGTCCAGCACGACCGGCAGCGCGGCGGGACCCGAGAAGACTTCCACCTGCTCGCGCTTGTCGCGCAGGCTGACGATGCAGCCGCTGGCCGGATCGAGCTCCAGCCGGAAGCGATCGCTCTCGAGGACGTTGTCCGAGGCCTGAAGCGCGGCCGGCACCGCCTCACCCGACGAGGGAAGCAGGCGATAGGTGCGGTAGCCCAGGGCCGGCAGGTCTGCGCTGAAGCACAGGCGCGACCGCCCCGCGGTGCTGGTCGACTGCACAGCCTGGTGCGGGATCACATCTCCGGCTTCGTCCACAAGCGACAGCTCCGGCTTGAGGCGCGGCGATTCGATCTCGATGTCCGCCTTAACCGGCCAGGTCAGCGGATTGAAAACCACGAGCGGGCGAACATCTTCTTCCAGCGGGATGCCGATCTTCCAGGCGATGGACTGGGTCGCATAGTTGAGGACCCGCCCGGCGATGGTCAGCGATCCGCCGTACGAGTCGCGGGCATCGTCGTAGGCGGACTCGAGACTTGTCCCGGCCATGATGTCGTGGAACTGGTTGAAGAGCACGTTCTTCCAGGCCCGGGCGAACTCGTCCGGGCAGGCGGCTGCCTGGCCCCACACGGAAGCCGCCACGGATAGTTTCTCGGCCGCCAGCAGGCGGTTCTCGGCCAGGCGGTTCCAGCGCTTGATCCCGGAATGGACCGCATAGCAGCCGCTGGCATGGTGCTGCAGCTCGCTCTGCACCACCGGGATTTGCCAGTCTTTTGTCTGCACGGCCTGGAAGAAGGCCTCGGGCGTCGAGCAGATCAGGCGGGCCGGGAACTCGGGATCGGCATTCAGTTTCCGGATGCTTTCCAGATTGGCGATCGTCGGCCCGCCGCCGTGATCCCCCACGCCGTAGAAGCACATGAACTCATCGACCGGCGCCTTCATCTCGTCAGCGCAGCGGCGGACATGGGTTTCCAGCTCCCTGCCCCACGTGCAATACTCGAAGGGGATGCGGAAGGTCAGCACGCGTGAGCCATCGTCCGACTGCCACCAGAAGAGGCGCGAGGGCAATCCCTTCTCGTGCGGCATGGGACGCAGGAAGATGTAGTAGTCGAGTCCGCTCTTTTTGAGGATCTGCGGCAGAGTCCCGGCGTGGCCGAAACTGTCCACGTTGAACCCGGTCCGGGCGATGACGCCGAACTTCTCCTTGAAGTAGCGCTGCCCATACAGCCCGTGCCGGACGAAGGATTCGCCGGCCGGGATATTGCAGTCCGGCTCTACCCACCAGCCGCCGACAATGTCCCAGCGCCCCTCGCGAACGCGCTGCTGGATCTCGGCGAACATGGCCGGGTCGGACTCTTCCACCCATTCGTAGAACGCGGCCGAGCTGGCAACGAAGATGAAATCGGAGTATTCCTTCATCCGGTCGAGCGCGGAACGGAAGGTGGCTTTGACTTCGTGATAACCCTCCTGCCACTGCCAGAGCCAGACGGGGTCGATGTGGGCGTTGCCGATCATATGAAGTGTGCGTGTTTTCAAGATGTGCTCCTGCGTTGTGAGTAACTGTAAATTGGTTTGCCAGGGTTCATACAGTTCTATGGCTCTCGCCCGCTATTCAATTGAAGGATGGGTGTGCCGTTCTCCCAATCGAGGGCTGCCAGGTACAGGCGGCGATAGCCTTCGGGCGCCCAGCCGTGAAAGAGGATCCAGGTGCCGCCGTGCGGGCCAATGACGATATCCTGCCCGCCCGGGCCGACCAGGCTGGCAGTCAGGTCCGTGGCCAGGAATGGTTTCGTCACC
Source organism: Anaerolineales bacterium (assembly GCA_049697155.1). GTDB lineage: Bacteria > Chloroflexota > Anaerolineae > Anaerolineales > Villigracilaceae > Defluviilinea. The sequence goes on along the minus strand of JBAVVF010000339.1, from coordinate 4,658 downwards.
TTGACGTACGGGCCAAGGATCGTGTCTGCAACCGCGTAGCCGGTCGCGTAGCGCTGGTCGTTGTAGGCGTTGGCCGAATAGAAGAGAAAATATTTGCCATTCTGCAGCCAGAGCGTGGGTGCTTCGACCAGGACGCCCTCCCACGGCTGATCGGCGGTGAGCAGACGCTGCAGCTCGCCTTCGAGGGTCAGTCCGTCGGCAGAGGTCTTCTGGATGTAGAGCCAGGTCTGGCCGCCGCCGGAATTGCCGTCGTTCTTCCAGAGGATGTAGCGCTGGCCGTCGGCATCGACGAAGCTGGCCGGGTCGATCGAGCCGCCCTCGCTGATCTGGCAGATGAGCGGCTGCGGAGCGGCGGACACGAATGGGCCGGCCGGGTCGTCAGCGGTGGCCACGCCGATGCACTGCGTCCCGTCGAAGCCGATCGAGCGGCGGGCGGTGAAGTACATGACGTAGCGGCCCTCACTCGGGCTGAAGACCTCGGGCGCCCAGGCCCAGCCAAATTTCTGCACAGCCCAGGCGGGCAGTGTCGGCAGCGCATCGCCCAGCATCTCCCAATGAACGAGGTCCGGGGACCAGGCGATCTGGAAGTTGATGTCGTTCGCATTGGTGGCGTAGGCATAGTAGGCGTCGCCAACCTTGAGCACATCCGGATCGGGAAAATCCTGGTCGAGGACGGGCTGCAGACGCGTGTCCGGGGTGGGCGTTGGCATGGGCGTGGAGGTTGGAGCGGCAGGCACCGGTGTCGGTGCGGGTGTGCATGCCGATGACAACAGGATTGCCAGGATCGTATACGCGAGGACGCGCCAGGAGACAGACTTGCAATGTGATTTTGCGATCATTGTGCACCTCGAGGAAGGACCGTGACCAGCGCCTCGGCCTGCTGCCCGAAGCGCTGCCCGGCGACGGTGAGGTCCACGGCCAGGCGGGCGCGCCGCACGGTCAGGCCGGGAGGAGGAGTTACGTTGAATGTGAGCTGATGAATGCCATCGATTTTCAGGGTTTGGATGCCCTGCTCGATTTCCCATCCCTGCGGCGCGACCACCCGGAGCAGGGCTTCCGCCGGGCCGGGGAACGGATTGCGGATTTCAACTTCGAAGGGAATTGTCTCGCCTTCCAGAGCAGTTACCTGATAGGGTGTGATGCGGGCGATGAACCCCTCCGCGCCCAGGTCAGGGGTTTCAGGTAAAAGCTCGCAGTGCAGACGGTCGAGCTCTGCGGCGTCCGCGGTGATTCGTTGCAGGTATTCCGGTGTCACTCGCAGAGGCTGCCAGTGACCGGACAGGATCAAGTCCGGGCAGATGCACTGGTAGAGCGCGGCACTGGCGGTGTAATCTCCAACGCCATAGCGATTCTGGTAGACGTAATTCCAGATCAGGCCTTCATCGCCCTGATACTGGTCCCCGGTCGCCAGGACGCGCAGCCCATCGACCTCGAACTCGACCGCCACCGCGTAACGCGTATGTCCCGGCAGGGGATGCAGGGTCAGGGTGTATTCCTCCCAGGGGGTGGGCTGGCCGAGCGGCAGGCGGCGGTCAACCGGGATGGGTTCGTACCACAGGCAGGGCAGATCGTAGCGGGCGGGGTTTTCCAGGATGTCGGCAAAGCTTTCCGCGGCCCAGACCTGCGTCCCTTCCACGCGGCGCAGCAGGTTGCAGCCGGCCACATGATCATCGTGATAATGCGTCGGCAGGACCACGTCGATCTTCTGCAGGCCGAACTGGGCCTTGAGCGCCGGCAGGGTGTAGAGCCACGGGCGGCGCGCGGCGCGGTCGCTGCCTGCTGCGATCCCGGTGACGAAGTCATAACCGAAATCGATGAAGAGAGCCTTGCCGCTCTCCGAGAGAAGAACGTACGAGTTGGCCATGCTGGCGCGGTGCATTAAAAGGTGAGGCGTTCCCGATCCTTCGTCGACAGGCAGGACCGGCTGATAGGGATGTTCGCGCAGCATGAAAAGACGCGGATTTTGTTTGCGGCGCTGCAGCAGCTCCCAGAAGCGCTCGACGAGCAGGCTGATCGCGGCTTTCGGATCAGGGATGGGATCGCCGTGCGAAGGCAGAAGCAGGTCGAGTTCGCGCTCCTGAAGATCGAGCAGGGACGCGACGCTGGCCGCCACACCCTCCGCGCCGTTGTACGTCCACTGGGTGGCCGCCAGGCTGATCACCTTGCCGGGACCCGCGATCAGGTCGCCGCTGAAGAGGACCCGCTGCCCGTCCATTTCGACCAGCAGGCTGATCGACCCGGTCGTGTGACCGGGGGCGGGCAGAACGGTCATGACGTGATCGCTAAATTGGCGCACCTCGTAATCGCCAAGCGTGCCTGTGACGGGTATCGATTCAAGCAATGAGAAACGGTCCTGCCGGACATTGTAGTTGTTGTAAACCTCACGCGCCTGCCAGTGGGCGTCCATGCTGTGGAACAGATCCTGCTCGGCATGCGGCACCCAGATGCGGATGCCCGCCTCGACCGCCCGACTCAGTCCCTGGCCCTGGTCGCGGTGATGGTGGGTCATCAGCACGTCTGTGACGCGCTCCAGGCCGATGTCTGCTAAATGGTCGAGCACGTCGCCGCTGCCAAAGTCCACCAGCACAGCCTCGCGCCCCGAACAGAGAACATAGACATTGCAGGTATCGTGAAAGAGGTAAAGGTGATTGGAGATTTTTTGCATGGGCGCTACCCGTGGTGACTATCGATAAATCGTTCGTATTCCTGGATGCGTAAAAGGTCGCTATGGCTCTTCTTCCACCAGGTCACTCCGCGATCCGGTCATTGCTCCTGACGAAGTTGGTGATCTTGTCGGTCACGGTCCGCTCGACGGCGGCCCGCGCCAGCGCCTTCTCTTCCGGTGACAGAGCGTTCATTTCAGCATCGGTGAGAAAATGATCACGGCCCAAAGCGGCCAGCGCGGCCAGCTCGAGGTCGGTGGCGATGTTGACCTTGCTCACGCCCCCGCCCTCCAGCTGGATGGCCGCCTGCATCATCTCGGCCGGGACGCCGGAGCCGCCATGCAGCACCAGATGAATGGGCGTGAGGGCCCGGATGGCGCGCAGGCGCGGCAGGTCGATCTTCGGCTGGCGGACGGTATAGACCCCGTGCGCCGTCCCGACCGAGACGGCCAGCGCATCCACACCGGTCTCACGGACGAAGCGTTCGGCTTCCTCGGGCCGGGTGTACAGTTCCTCGTCGTTGTCCGTCTCGATGAAGTCAGCCGTCCCAATGCGGCCCAGCTCCGCCTCGACCGAAACGCCGCGCGGGTGAGCGTATTCGACCACCTCGCGCGTTGTGGCGATATTTTCATCCAGCGGCTTTTCGGAGGCATCGATCATCACCGAGGTGAAGCCGGCCGCAATGGCATCCCTGATAATCGCAAATTCCCGGGTATGGTCGAGATGCAGAACGACCGGCACGCTGGTGTGCTGACACTCCAGCTGCGCGAGGAACTCTTCAGCAAAAACGTGCGGTGTGATCTGATAGCGTGTGAGTTCCTTCTGCGAGATCTGCACGATGAGTGGCGAACGCGCAGCCTGCCCGGCCCGCAGCACCGGCTGGATCATGGCGGTCGTGCGCGGCGAGAAGGAGCCCACCGCGTACCCGCCGCGTTCGGCAAACGGGAGAACTTGACTAAGCGTTTTCAAAACGGTTGATTTATCGTTCAACGTCTTCAGATTCCTTTTCATTGAAATGCTGTTTCAAGGCTTCCTGCAATCGCAAATAACCCTGTTCGTACAAACGCCGGTAAATGGCATGGCGCTCACGGTCCGGAAGGACGACCTCCACCGGATTGCAGCACAGGCTGGCAAAGGCCTCCGCCTCGCTGGCGTAGATCCCACTGCCGATCCCCGCGACCAGGGCCGCACCCAGCAGGGTCGCTTCCGGCTCGGCCGACGCCTCGATCCGGCAGCCGGACACATCGGCCTTGATCTGCAGCCAGGCCCGATTGCGCGTCCCGCCGCCGGCCGTCACCAGCGCGGGGATCGGCTGGCCGGTGATGTGCTCGCCGGTCTGGCGGATGAACTCCACTTCGTAGGCTGTACCTTCCAGCACCGCCTTGAGCAGGTCGGCGCGCCCGTGCGAGGACTCCAGCCCGACAAAAGCACCGCGTATAAGCGGATCGGTGTGCGGCGGCCCGCTGCCAAGCAGGTAGGGGAAGTATAGAATTCCAGTGGGCTCCGGCCGGGCGCTGGCCAGCAGTGAATCAATTTCGTTGTAGGAAAGCGGTTTATGACTCAACTGCGTCCGCAGCCATTCCACCGATCCGCCGGAAGCCGAGAGACTTCCCAGCCAGTAGCCGCGCCCGCGCGCCACGTGACAGCCGTAGATCAGGCCGGAGCGGAAATCATCCTCGGTCAGCGGGCGCTCGGGCAGCGCGCCGATCAGGGTCTCGGCCGTGCCCATCGAGTCGAATACCCGCCCGGGTGAGGTGACGTTCATGGAAAAGGCAGCCGTGGCATGATCGTGCCCGCAGACGGCCACCGGGATGTGTGGGTTCAATCCCAGGGAAGCTGCCACCTCCGAACAGACCTGTCCCAGCGGCGTTCCGCTCGGGTTGGCAGGCGGAAACAGGTCGGGGTCCAGGTGCCACTCGCGCAGCCAGTCGGCATCCCAGACCCGCTTATCCACGCGGAAGGCAAAGGTATACCCGGCCAGTGAAGGATCCGTGC
>JBAVVF010000338.1:0-6931 GCA_049697155.1 Anaerolineales bacterium | reverse complement strand
CCGACGCTCATCACCAATTGTTCCAACAATTACGGCCCCTATCAATTCCCGGAGAAAATGATTCCCCTGATGATTTTGAACGCGCTCTCCGGAAAGCCTCTGCCGGTCTATGGTGAGGGCGCGAATGTGCGGGACTGGATCTATGTGGAGGATCACTGCCGGGCGGTGCAGCTGGCCTTTGAAAAGGCCCGGCCGGGCGAAACCTACGTGGTGGGCGCCGGGAACGAGCGCCGCAACATCGACCTGGTCAATCAAATCTGCAGTCTGCTCGATGAGCTGGCGCCGCCCTCCGAAGTCCATGCGCTGCGCGCACGGGGATTGAAAAGCTATGCGGAGTTGATCAGGTTCGTCGAGGACCGCCCGGGTCACGATCACCGCTACGCGATCGATTCGGCCAGGATCACCCGTCAGTTGGGCTGGCAGGCGGAGGTGGGGTTCGAAGCGGGGCTGCGCCGGACGATCGAGTGGTACCTGTCCCACCCGGAGTGGATCGATCAGGCCAGCCGCGGCTCCTACGGCGAATGGATCGAAAAGAACTACGCCTGGCGCGCCCAAAAGGAGAAAAAATGAAAGGCATCATCCTGGCCGGCGGGAAAGGCACACGCCTCTATCCCCTGACGATTGCCACCAGCAAACAGCTCCTGCCCGTCTACGACAAGCCGATGGTCTACTATCCGCTTTCGACGCTGATGCTGGCCGGGATCCGCGAGATCCTGGTGGTCAGCGCGCCGGAAGTTCTGCCGGCCTTCCGGGATCTGCTCAAGGACGGCTCACAGCTGGGCTTGAAATTCGAGTATGCAGAGCAGCCTGAACCGCGCGGACTGGCGGACGCGTTCCTGGTCGGAAGTGAATTCATCGGGGACGGGACAGTCTGCCTGATCCTGGGTGATAACATTTTGTACGGGGAGGGCATGATCTCGACCCTGCACGAATGCGCGGCCCTGCAGACAGGCGCGATTATTTTTGGCTACAAGGTCAACGATCCCGAACGCTACGGGGTGGTGGAGTTCGATGACCAGTACCGCGTCCTGAGCGTGGAGGAAAAGCCGCGGCGGCCGCGCTCGAGTTACGCCGTGCCGGGAGTCTATTTTTACGACAACCAGGTCATCGAGATCGCCCGCTCGCTCCAGCCCTCGGCGCGCGGCGAGCTGGAGATCACCGACCTGAACCGGGTCTATCTGGAAAGGGGCCAGCTCAACGCCCGTGTCTTCGGGCGCGGCATCGCCTGGCTGGATGCGGGAACGCACGAATCCCTGCTGCAGGCCGGTTCGTTCATCCAGACCATCCAGGAACGGCAGGGACTGATGATCTCGTGCCCGGAGGAGATTGCCTACCGGATGGGGTATATTTCCAAAGAGCAGTTATGCGAGCTGGGGAAAAAGCTGGCCGGGAATTCTTATGGTGAATATATCCTGGCTGTGGCCAGGGAAGATTCCGAAGGAGCCTGATGTCAGCGAAGACCATCTGTACGATCGTGGGCGCACGCCCGCAGTTCATTAAAGCCGCGCCGGTATCGCGCTCCCTGGCCGCCTCGTTCCGCGAGGTCGTCGTCCATACCGGGCAGCACTTCGACTACGGCATGTCGGATGTGTTCTTCCAGGAGATGGAGATGCGCCCGCCGGACTTCCACCTGGGGGCGGGCGGCGGGACCCATGCCGAGCAGACCGGCAAAATGCTGATCGAGATCGAAAAGATACTGAATTCCGTGAAGCCGGATTATGTGCTGGTCTACGGCGATACCAATTCGACCCTGGCGGGAGCGCTGGCGGCGGCCAAACTGCAGATCCCGCTCGCGCACGTGGAGGCCGGCCTGCGGTCCTACAACCGGGCCATGCCCGAGGAGATCAACCGCGTCCTGACCGATCATGTCTCCAGCCTGTTGTTTTGCCCCACCGACGCGGCCATCGCGAACCTGGCCAGGGAGGGGATCACAAAAGGCGTTCACCGCGTGGGCGATGTGATGTACGATGCCCTTCTGCATAACCTGGCCCTGGCGCGCAAACGTTCGACGATCCTGGGGTCGCTGGGGCTGGAAAAAGGAACCTATGCGCTGGCCACCGTCCACCGGGCGGCCAACACAGACGACCCGGCCCGGATGGCCGCGATCCTGCAGTCGCTGGGCTCGCTTTCCAAACGGGTGATCTTCCCGGTCCATCCGCGCACGCGCAAGATGATCGGCGAGACCGGCCTGTCTGTCTCGGACAACGTCAGGATGGTCGAGCCGGTCGGTCACTTCGATATCCTGATCCTGCAGGAGAACGCCGACTCCATCCTGACCGATTCGGGCGGGATGCAGAAGGAAGCCTACCTGCTGGGCGTGCGCTGCATCACTCTGCGTGAAGAGACCGAATGGGTGGAGACGGTCCAGGCAGGCTGGAACAAACTCAGCGGCGTGGACGTGGATGCCATCCGGGATGCCTTCGAGACCTGGCATCCGTCCGGGGAACGGCCGGCTTTGTATGGGAATGGAAATGCGGCGGGGGAGATCTGTCAGATCCTGATCCGAGAACTTGCATAAGGCATAAAGAAAGGCCTGCCTTGACAGGCCTCGCGTTCCATGTGAGAATTCAGAAACTGAAAACTCAACTATGACCGAGATAAAACAACACGAATATGACGTTCTAAACGAGATCGGACAGGATTCGCTGGTGACCCAGGCGAATTTGTCGGACCGCCTGGGCATTGCTGTCGGCAGTGTCAACTGGTACATCAAACGTCTGATCCACCGCGGCTGGCTGAAGGTCTCCCACCTGGATCGCATGCGCCTGAAATACGATCTTACACCGGATGGTATGGCGGTGTTCACACAGCGGGCTTTATCGTACGCGCGCGATTCGCTGAAGGTGTATGGCGATTTTCGCAGGAAGGCCAAAGCCCTGGTGGCGGATTTGCAGAAGAGGGGAATCCGGCAAGTCTATCTGGAAGGCAAAGACGAGGACGAGACGCTCGATATCCTGCGCCTGACCTGCATCGAGGCGGGGATTCAGGTCAGCCCGATTCCCTTGCCGGTGACCATCCGTGTCGAGGGGCAGGAATACCGGCTGACGATGAAGGAGCCCCGTCGAAAGGTGGCACGTTAATGTCGAAAAACTTTGCAGTGATCGGCGTCGGCGGGTACGTTGCACCCCGTCATTTGCGCGCCATCCGCGACACCGGCAATAACCTGGTGGCTGCCGTGGATCCGAAGGATTCGGTCGGTATCCTCGACCAGTATTCGTTCGACGTCAAATTCTTTACGGAGATCGAGCGCTTCGACCGCCATCTGGAGAAATTGCGCCGCGGGCCCGACGAGAACAGAGTCCACTATGTCTCAGTCTGCTCGCCCAATTATCTGCATGATGCGCACTGCCGCCTGGCGCTGCGCGTGGGCGCGGATGTGATCTGTGAAAAGCCGCTGGTGATCAACCCGTGGAATTTCGATGCGCTGGCGGAACTGGAGGCGGAGACGAAGCACCGCATCAATACCGTCCTGCAGCTGCGGGTCCACCCGGCGCTGATCCAACTCAAGCAGAGTCTGGAGCAGGAAGGCGGCCGGCACGATGTGGAGCTGACCTACATCACCAGCCGGGGACCCTGGTATCACGTCTCGTGGAAGGGACACGAGGATAAATCCGGCGGGGTTGCCACCAACATCGGCGTGCATTTCTTCGATTTGCTGCTCTGGCTCTTCGGTCCGGCCGCAGACATCCGGGTCTATCACTCGGATCCCAGCCGTATCTCCGGCTTTATCGAGCTGGAGCATGCGCGGGTGAAGTGGTTCCTGTCGGTGGATGCAAGCGATCTGCCGGCCTCCGCGCAGGCCGCTGGCAAGACCACCTATCGCTCGATCACCGTCGGCGGCAAGGAGATCGAGTTTTCCGAGGGCTTCACCGATCTGCATACGCGCGTCTACGAGGAAACGCTGGCGGGACGCGGCTTCCGCATCGCGGATGCGCGCCCATCCATCGAGCTCACGTACGCGATCCGGACGGCCCCGATCTCCCCGAAGGATGAATGTGCCCATCCGATGTTGAAGGCCTACTAGCCTGCGCGTCCCAGCCATCCCCACGAAAGCGAAAAACTATGTCCGACTATTTTGTTCACGAATCCAGTTATGTGGATGAGGGCGCCGAGATCGGCGCGGGGACCAAAATCTGGCATTTTTGTCACATCATGCCGCGCTCCCGGATTGGCGAGCGCTGCAATATCGGTCAGAACGTGCTGGTCTCACCGGATGTAACGATCGGCCATAACGTAAAGATTCAGAACAACGTCTCGTTGTACACGGGCGTGATCGTGGAGGACGATGCCTTCCTGGGACCGTCCATGGTCTTTACGAATGTGGTCAATCCGCGCAGTCACGTCAACCGCAAGGATCAATACCAGACGACGCTCGTGCGCAAAGGTGCCTCGATCGGCGCAAACGCCACTGTGATTTGCGGCGTGACGCTGGGATGCTACTGCTTCGTGGGTGCCGGCTCCGTGGTGACGCGGGATGTCCCGGACTACGCGCTGGTCTACGGTTCGCCGGCCAAGGTGCGCGGCTGGATGTGTCAGTGCGGCGAGCAGATCGAGTTTGCCGAAACGGATGGCGTCGAGCGGGCCGTCTGCCAGAGCTGCGGCGATGCCTATCGCAAGCAGGGGCAGGCCGTCCGCCCGGAAGGAGACGTGCGATGATCCCGCTTGTCGATCTGACTGCGCAATATCATTCCATTCAGGATGAAATCGATACGGCCGTCCATGCGACGCTGGAGTCGGGGCACTTCATCCTCGGGCCGGCCGTCAGTAAGTTCGAAGAGAGCATCGCCGCCTGCCTCGGCGTGGAGCACGCGATCGGGCTGGCCTCCGGGACCGACGCGCTGGTCCTGGCATTGCGGGCCCTCAACGTTGGCGCGGGCGACGAGGTGATCGTCCCGGCCTACACCTTTTTTGCAACCGCAGGCACGGTCCTGTCGGTGGGGGCGACGCCGGTCTTCGTCGACATCGATCCGGTCACCTACGAGATGGATGTGACCCAGCTCGAGGCGCGTCTGACTCCCCAGACGAAGGCCATCATCCCCGTCCACCTGTACGGTCATCCCGCCGACATGGGCCCGATCATGGACCTGGCCCGGGCGCGCGGCCTGAAAGTGATCGAGGACAACGCCCAGGCCTTCGGCGCGACCTACCGCGGACAGAAAACCGGCTCGATCGGCGACATCGGCTGCCTGAGCTTTTTCCCGACCAAGAACCTGGGAGCTTATGGGGATGGCGGCATGGTCGTGACGCGCGACCCGGCCCTGGCCGAACGGATGCGGATGCTGCGCACGCACGGCTGGAAGAAGAAATATTATTCCGAGGAAGTCGGCTACAACAGCCGTCTGGATGCGATTCAGGCCGCGATCCTGCAGGCGAAGTTCCCGCACGTGGACGGCTGGAATCAGAAGCGGCGCGAGATCGCCCATCGTTACAGCGAGAAACTCCGTCCGCTGGGCGTGACTGTGCCGGTCGAATGCGAGTGGGGCACGCATGTTTATCATCTCTATATCATCCGCTCGGACCGCCGGGATGAACTGCAGGCATTCCTGAAGCAGAAGGGGATCGCTTCGGAAGTCTACTATCCGCTGCCGCCGCATCTCTCCGTTCCCTGCCGCAAATTCGGTTATAAGGAAGGCGACTTCCCGCATGCGGAACTGGCCAGCCGGCAGACGCTGGCGCTCCCGCTGTACCCGGAGCTGACGATCGAGCAGCAGGACGAGGTCAGTGCGGCGGTGAGGAAGTTCGTGCGTTGAGCGCCCAAATATTCGTATTCCTGAGCAGCAATTCGATGTCCCGGATGGAAATCAATGCCTGAACTGCCGGCAATGCCCACTCCCGCGGAGCTGGAAAGCTCTCCCAGCCGAAAACCAAGCAGCTTTTCAAGGGATTTGTTTAAACTTGTATCTGGCACAACTCTTGCGCAGATCATAGCCCTATTGGCATCTCCGGTCATCGCGCGGTTATATGATCCTGATGCCTTCGGTATATTTGCATTGATGTCTTCAATCGTGAGCATCATTACTGCCGTGTACAGTCTGAGGTATGAGCTCGCGATTGTTCTGCCAAAGCGGGCTTCCGATGGCGCCAATCTTTTGGCTGGAACCCTGGGAATCACGATCCTGACGACTATCCTGACCATACCTGTGATCTGGTTGGGAGGTCCCATCATTGCCAGTTGGCTCAATGCTCCGGGCTTACTGCCTTACTTGTGGATGATCCCGGTCTTATTGTTGTTTGGCGGAGTTGGCGCCGGTCACCCGGTATTAAATGTCTGGGCGGGGCGTGTCCGATATTTTAAAGAGGTATCTATTGTGCAGGTCATCCGGTCGATTAGTGTGGTCATTGGAAGTCTTACGGCCGGTTTTCTGGGCATTCATTCGGCAGCCGGATTGCTTAGTGGGACCCTGCTTGGTTCCCTCATACCTCCGGTAATGCTTGGCTGGCATATCTGGAGTCATGATAAGAATTTGTTTCTGGAGAGCGTTCGCTGGAACGATATACTGGCAAATTTGAAGCGTTACTGGAAATTTGCGGTCTATAACACCCCCTCTGCCCTGCTGAATACCCTCTCCTGGCAGGTACCCTCATTCTTGCTGATGATGTTCTTTTCCCCTGCGGTTGTAGGGTATTATGCTTTCAGCAGCCAATTGCTTCGGGGCCCCATGAACCTGATCGGCGATTCAATTGCCCAGGTTTTTCATGCCCATGCAAGCACCGCCCGCCATGAGGGCAAACTGGCCGAGTTTACGGAAACGATTTTCCGCCGTCTGGTGGAATACAGTTTCTTCCCCATCCTGATGCTTATCGTCGTTGGCAGAGAAGTGGTCCTGGTTATTTTTGGCGCCTCATGGGCAGAGGCTGGTGTTTATATCCAGATACTCAGTTTATGGATGATTTTTTGGTTTATCTCTTCCCCGATGAGCCGCCTCTACAG
>JBAVVF010000337.1:0-2822 GCA_049697155.1 Anaerolineales bacterium | reverse complement strand
ACCCAATGGGTCGCCCCTACAAATAATTCATTCTCCCCAATCTTCCTGTTCCATGGGAGCCAGCTCGATCGCCGCGGGGTCGAGCGCGGTGACTTCCAAATCGACACCGCAATCGGGACAGACCAGGATCTCACCGACTTCGGTCGTTTCCACCAGGGAAACATCTGCAGCACATTCAGGACAGGAAACGTTAGACATGTTTTATTCTCCTTTGACTTTTGATTTTGCAATTTGAATTTGATTTCTTACCGATTGAGGGCTTGTGCCGCCAACCGCATTTCTTTTTTCGATGGATTTCATTGCGTCGAAGACTGAATAAACATCCGCTTCGAACGGCCCGAGGGCCTGCCACTCGCGCAACGAGAATTGATCCAGGCTGAGGCCTTTTTCCGCCGCGGCCCGGACGGCTTTCCCCGTGACCGCATGGGACTCCCGAAAGGGCATTCCCTTGCGTACAAGGTATTCTGCCAGGTCCGTCGCCAGCATGGACGAGTCGATCGCCGCGGACATCCTTTCCTGATTGACCTTCATCGTTTCCAGCGCGCCGGCCAGCACCGGCAGGATCGCCAGCAAGGTATCCGTAGCCTGAAAAACAGGTACCTTATCTTCCTGCAAATCTTTATCATATGTGGAAGGCAAACCTTTGAGGGTAGTCATGAATCCCGTCAGGAGTCCGATCATTGTCCCGGCTTTGCCGCGTGCCAGTTCGAACAGATCGGGATTCTTCTTCTGCGGCATCAGGCTCGAGCCGGTGGAAAAGGCGTCGCTGAGTTCGACAAAGCCGAACTCGGCAGTTGTGAACAGCACAATGTTCTCCGATAGCTTGCTGAGATGCACTCCGCACAGGCTGCAGCAGAAAAGATACTCGGCCACAAAATCCCGGTCGGAAACGCCGTCGATACTGTTTGGGCTCGCCGCGTCGAAGCCGAGAGCCCCTGCCAATGTTTCGCGGTCGATCGGAAAGGCTGTCCCCGCCAGGGCGCCACATCCAAGCGGACAAACGGCAACGCGGTCGCGCAGATCCTGCAGCCGCTCGCGGTCGCGCTGCAGGGACCAGAAGTGGCTGAGCAGCCAGTGGGCAAATGTCACGGGTTGGGCCCGCTGCAGGTGGGTGTAGCCGGGCATGAGCGTCGTCAGATGCGTTTCGGCCAGGTCGAGCAGAACGGACTGGAGTCCTTTGATCGCGTCATCCAGCAGAGGCAGGGTATCCAACATCCACAAGCGAAAATCCGTGGCGACCTGATCGTTGCGGCTGCGGCCCGTGTGAAGCTTGCCAGCCGCCGCGCCGATCAATTCCCCCAGCCGCCGCTCGACGGCGGTGTGGATGTCCTCATCGCTTTCGACGAAGGCAAAGGAACCTTCTGTAAATTCTTTTTCAATCGCGTGCAGACCATCGAAGATTTGTACAACATCTTCATGCGACAACACGTCTGCATTGCGCAATGCCTCCGCCCAGGCAATCGAACCGCGCACATCCTGCAATGCCAGGCGCCGATCGAACGGCAGGGACGTGTTGAGCGCCCAGGCTTGTTCGTTGAGTTTGGTCGAGAACCGTCCGCTCCAGAGGGTCACGTTTGCTCCTTGATATCAGTCACGCTGAAAGCGTGACCTACGCTAATCACGTTTGAACCTTGAGTAATCGGGCTGCGGCATATTCAGGCCCGAGACGGGCAGGCCGTTCAAGGCCCGCACCTTCAGGGACAAACCGAACAAGCGGATGAAACCTTCCGCGTGACTCTGGTCATAGACATCCTCCTGGCCGAACGTGGCAAAGTCTTCCCGATACAGACTGAACGGCGATGTACGCCCGGCAGACATGATGTTGCCTTTGTAGAGCTTGAGCCGCACAGTGCCCGTGACGGGTCCCTGGGTTGCGTTGACGAAAGCGTCCAGCGCCTCGCGCAGCGGCGTGAACCAGAGTCCGTTGTAGGCCAGCTCGGCATACTTCACCGCGGCCATCTCCTTGAAGTGCATGGTCTCCCGGTCGAGCACCAGGGACTCGAGCTCACGATGCGCGTACAGCAGGATGGTCCCACCCGGGGTTTCATAGACCCCATGCGACTTCATCCCAACCAGGCGGTTCTCAACCAGATCTATGCGGCCAATGCCGTGCGCCCCGCCGATGGCATTCAAACATTCGACGATCTTGGCAGGGGAAAGCTTCTCCCCATCCACCGCGACGGGATTTCCGCTTTCGAATGCGATCTCCACATAGGCGGCCCGGTCCGGTGCATTCTCGGGCGCGGCGGATATCTGATACATCATCTCTTCCGGCTCATTCCACGGATCTTCGAGCAGGCCGCCCTCGTGCGAAAGATGCCACAGGTTGGAGTCGCGGCTGTAGATGGACTTGACCGTCGCCGTCACCGGGACGTTGTGTTTCGCCGCGAAAGCGATCGCGTCCTCCCGCGAGCGGATCTCCCATTCACGCCACGGCGCGATGATCTTCAGCCGCGGGTCGAGCGCCATGACGGTCAGCTCGAAACGGACCTGATCGTTGCCCTTGCCGGTCGCGCCGTGCGCGACGGCATCCGCGCCCACCTCGTGCGCCACCTCGACAAGATGTTTTGCGATCAGGGGACGTGCGACGGACGTGCCCAATAAATACTTGTGCTCATAGACGGCCCCCATCCTGAGCATCGGGAAAAGATACTCGCTTGCAAATTCCTCCTTCATGTCGTGCAGAATGAACTGGCTTGCGCCGCTCTTGAGCGCCTTTTGTTCCAGTCCGTGCAGGTCTTCGTCGCCCTGTCCCACGTCTGCGCAGAAACAGACGACTTCACAGTCATAGTTTTCCTTCAACCACGGCACGATGACAGAGG
>JBAVVF010000336.1:0-5587 GCA_049697155.1 Anaerolineales bacterium | reverse complement strand
CCGGTCACGAGCCCGATCCAGGTCGTGCCCACCGGCTTCTCGGGGGTCTCGCCGCCAGGGCCGGCAATCCCGCTGACCGAGATGGCGATATCCGCTTTCAGCAACTTGCGAATCCCCCGGGCCATTTCCAGGACTGTCTCGCGGCTTACGGCACCTTTCGTGTTCAGTGTATCCCATGAAACTCCCAGTAGATCAGCCTTTACCTCGTATGCATAGGCCACAACACTGCCCAGGAAATATTCCGATGAACCTGGCACGTCGGTAATACGGCTGCCGAGCAGCCCGCCCGTACACGATTCGGCCAGAACAAGCTTCCAGCCGCGCTCTTTTAATAAGTTCCCAGCCTGGATTTCCAATGATTTTGGCACATTCACCTCAATTGTATTGTTATGGAAATTATACCCGCCCTCGTTCTCGGTTATAATTTTGCGCATGGCAGACTGGGCTGGAAAAACGCTCGGCAAGGTCCTTATTCAAAAACTCGTCGCCCGAGGGGGGATGGCTGAAGTTTACACGGGAATTCACGAGACCTTTGGGCAGGTTGCCATAAAAGTGATGAGGGGGTTTTTGGAGCGAGACTCAGATCAGCTTGCTCGGTTCCAGCGGGAAGCGGAAGTCATTGAAGACTTGCGACATCCGAATATCGTGCAGATGTTCGATTATGACATCGTCGACGAAACGCCGTACCTCGTCATGGAATATATACCGGGGCCTTCGCTGGCAGTCTACCTGAAAAAACTGCACGACAGCAAGCAGCGCCTCCCGATTGCTACCGTCGCCCACATCCTGAAGTCAATTGCCAGTGCGCTGGACTATGCCCATCTCAAGGGCATTATCCACCGCGACATAAAGCCTGCCAATATCCTCCTGCGTTCCCATTCCGGGACGATCGAGCTCGACAAACCCCTTCCGGGGGACGTGGAGCCGGTCATCACCGATTTCGGCCTGGTCCGCCTGCTGGACTCGACCATGCACACGACCGCCGGTTCGGTCAGCGGTACACCCACCTACATGAGTCCGGAACAGGCGCGCGGCGAAAAAGTCGACAGGCGCACGGACGTCTATTCACTGGGCGTCGTGCTATACGAAATGGTCGCGGGTGCCGTTCCCTTTGAGGCGGATACCACCTTCGGCATGCTGATGAAGCACATCAACGAGCCGTCGCCGCCGATCAAGGGGATTTCATCGGATCTGCAGGCTCTCATCGAGCGGGCTCTCGCAAAAGACCCGTCCATGCGTTATGAGGGCACGGGTGAGCTTGCAAACGAGTTCATGGCGCTTTTCAACGGTCAAACCATTTCACCGGGGACGCTGCATATTGCCCAACTCGCCCGCGAAGCCGCGGAATCCGGACAGGCAATCAGACGGCCGCCGGAGCGCCGTAGCGCGAGATGGCTTCGAATCGCGATCGAAATTCTGGTGGCGGTCATTCTGGGATTTGTGATCTATCAACTGGTCGGCCCCGATCAGACAACAGCCGTGGCCACGCCCCCGCCTGTAGATATAAACATCCCCGTCGGCCGGGCACGCTTCGACGATTTTAACTTCTATATGGATAGTATTTCCCTGACGCTGAACAGCAGCGTCCCCGAGCCTGACAGCGGGAGACACTACGAGGTCTGGCTCGTTGGCAACGATGGCGAAACCGTCCGCGATATTGGAGCGATCGCATTTGGCGCCTCAGGCGTCGGGCGTCTGGACTTCAATGATCCCGCCCAGGACAATCTGCTCCGCAATTTTGACCAGCTGCAGATCACCGAGGAACAGGATGGAGTTGTCATTTCCGCTCCGACCGGAGAGGTCTTGTACTCTTCCAGCTTTCCAGCCCAGGCGCTGGAGCATATTCGCAATGTCGTCGTGGCGTATGATGAGACTCCCGATCAGGGACCCCTCCTGCAAAACCTTTGGTACTACAGCGGCGACTACATAAACAAGTCGATCAACGGTGACGACCTGGACAGGAACTCCCTGGGAATTGTACAGTCCTTCGAAGCCGGCAATGAAGCTTCCCTGCGCAAACGAGTGGAAGAGGTCATCAATCAGATCGTTGGTGATTTGAACGATCAATACGCGGACTATGACGGCGACGGGCAAACAGATGACCCTGGAGATGGATATGGAAGTCTCTCCAACGGGGAGGAGCGTCTCGGTTATCTTCAGGAGACCGCCCTGCATGCCAAGCTGGCAGCCGACGCATCCGACTCCACTCCCAACATTCGGACATACAGTGAAAACGTGCAGGTTTGCATTCAAAATATGGATGGCTGGACCAACCAGATCCTCGAACTGGCCCTGCAGCTCAATGAAATGCCTTTGGACCGCGACCTGGAGCCGGTCATTACAGAGTTATCCACGCTGGGCAATAACCTTGTGCGCGGGAACGATGCAAACGGAAACGGATTTGTCGAGGCCGTTCCGGGCGAGTGTGGGGCAGATACGGCCTATGAACATGCCTATTACATGGCGGATATGCAAATCTACATCGGGCCCAATAGAATTCCGCCTTCCGGAAAATAACAACAACCTCCTGCCCTGCAGGAGGTTGTCATATCAATATGAGAAGCTTATGGCACGGGTGTCAGTGCATTGAAGATATCCTGCATGTTCGGACCGATCGCCTGCACGAGGGCAAAGGCCCCGACGGCAATGCAGCAAACAAATACAAAGAGGGGCAGGAGCAGGGAAGCGATTGCCTGGCCCCAGCCGAACTGGTTGACGCCCTTGACGGCCATGACCTCCAGCGCCAGAACGTACAGTCCCGCGAGTAACCCGATAATCCCGAAACAGGCCCCCACGTATGGAATCGCTGACAAAAGGGTGAGCAGGCTATGGACTTGTTGTGGTAGTGAGCGATGCGGATTTGGCGGCAATTACATTTTTCTGCCAGGTCGAATAGGTGGCGGCATCGACGATTTCCTTTTGCACCGTAACGTAGCCATGGTCTCCGGTGACCCATCCAAAGGAGTTATTGGGAAGGCTAATCAGGAGCCACCTGCATGCCTAAATCTCCTCTGATGCATCTCAAGTTGAGTTTTGCAGGATTAAAAAAACCTGAAAACCGGATGAGTTATGTCCTAATTGAAGGCCGCGAGCCAGCCAAAATGAAACTTCGACAGAACATAAACAGGTTAGAAGTACAAAGTAAAAGCCACAGGGCAGGTTGCGGAGCACATGGTGGATGCGGCGGGAAAAGTAACACAAACGTTCTATATGAAGTAAAATTATTATGGATATGCTGGAAATTTCCGAGAAACTTCAAGGCATCCTTGCCACCCTGCCGCCCAAGCCGGGCTGCTATCTGATGAAAAGTGCCGAGGCGAAGATCATCTACGTCGGCAAAGCCATCAGCCTGAAGAATCGCGTCCGCTCTTACTTCCACGCGGACGCGAGCCACGACGCGAAGACGCGGCGTCTCGTGCGCGAGATCGCCGACATCGAGTGGATCGTCGTCGGGTCGGAGCTCGAGGCGCTCATCCTCGAGATGAACCTCATCAAGAAGCACCGCCCCAGGTACAACGTCCGCCTGAAGGACGACAAGCGCTATCCGTACATCAAGATCCACTGGGCCGAACCCTTTCCAAAGGTGACCGTGACACGCCAGATGGTCGACGACGGCTCGCGTTACTTCGGCCCGTACACATCCGCCTGGGCCGTTTATCAGACTC
The DNA here is from genome assembly GCA_049697155.1 of Anaerolineales bacterium. Taxonomy (GTDB): domain Bacteria; phylum Chloroflexota; class Anaerolineae; order Anaerolineales; family Villigracilaceae; genus Defluviilinea. Next base: position 1,922 of record JBAVVF010000336.1, on the reverse strand, counting down.
TGGACGTACTCCGGCGCATCTTTCCCTACCTGACCTGCGACCGCGAGATCACCGGGCTGGACAAGCGGGCCTGTCTTTACTACGACATCAAGCTTTGCATTGCTCCCTGCATCGGCGCGGCCTCCCAAATCCAGTACCGCCAGATGATCTCGGACCTGATGGATTTCCTGAGCGGGCACAGTGAAGGCATCGTGGCCCGCATCCAAAGCGAGATGGAGAAAGCTTCGGAGGAAATGCGCTTCGAGAGGGCCGCCGCGCTGCGCGACCAGCTCAAAGCCATTCAATCGATTATCGAAAGGCAGAAGATTGTCTTCGCAACAGACTATCTCGATTCTGATGTCCTTGCCATGGCGCGCAGCAACGGGGAAGCCTGCGTACAGATCTTCTTCATCCGCGGCGGCAAGCTGATCGGACGCGAATACTTCATCCTCGAAGGCACGGAGGACGAAGCGGATACCGAGGTGATGGAGCAGTTCATCACCCAGTTCTACACCGAAGCCGCGACCATTCCACAGCAGGTGATGCTGCCACAGGAGATCGAAGAGGCCCGCATCATCAGCCAGTGGCTGCGCTCGAGGCGCGGCGGCGAAAAGGTCGAGTTCTTCGTCCCCAAGGACGGCCAGCCGCGCGAGTTGGTGCAGATGGCCGCCGAAAATGCCACCGAGACGCTGCAGGCCCTGCGCGCTCAGTGGCAGTCGGATACGCACAAGCAGGAGCAGGCCCTGGCCGAACTGCAGGAGGCCCTGAAGCTGCCGGAACCACCCAATCGAATTGAATGCTACGACATATCGAATACGCAGGGCACGGCCATCGTCGGCGCGATGGTGGTCTTCACGCAGGGCGTCCCTGACAAAAAGCTGTACCGCAAATTCAACATCGAGAGCGTGGTGGGCGCGCCGGACGATTTCGCCTCGATGGAGGAGATGCTGACGCGTCGCTTCCGCAGGTGGCGCGGTGGACAGGAAACGGAATCCGCCCCCGGAGCCAAGCGAGACGAGTCATTCTCTTTTCTGCCGGACCTGGTGATCATTGACGGCGGGAAAGGCCAGTTGGGACGCGCGGTCGGGGTCCTGGAGAGGTTCGAACTGCAGGATAAGGTGCCGATTGTGGGACTTGCGAAACAGCGCGAGGAGTTATTCTTCCCCCACAAGTCAGAATCGCTGATGCTGCCGCGCCATTCCCAGGCCCTGTACCTGGTCCAGCGCATCCGGGACGAGGCCCATCGCTATGGCATTACCGCCCACAGGAAGAAACGCCAGAAACTCGGCATGGCTTCGCAGCTCGACGCCATCCCGGGGGTTGGTCCTACCCGTCGAAAGGCCCTCTTGAAACATTTCGGCTCCGTGGATAAGATTAGGGAGGCTTCCATCGAGGAATTGCGAGTTGTCGTACCGGAAGACGTAGCGAAGTCCATTAAGGCGCACCTGGAATGAAACAAGTCTGGATTGTGGACGACGATGAGGAAATGAACCGGGCGGTCGGGCTGATGCTGAAAATGCTCGAGTGCCAGGTGACGACATTCCTGAATGCCCGTGCGGCTGCGCAGGCCCTGCTGGCCGGCCGAAGTACCGATCTGCTCATTCTGGACATCAACATGCAGGAGGTATCGGGTCTGGACCTGCTGGAATTCCTGCGCCGCCGGCCGGAATGGAAGGATCTCCCGATTGTCATGCTCTCTTCGGAAGCTGCCGACAGCATGGTGGACAAGGCTCTGCAGATGGGCGCCGATACCTACGTCATGAAGCCGCTGACGATCGGAGAACTTGAAAGAGCAATGGCAGCCGCCATTGAGAGGCATGTCAGAGTTAAGTGAGATATGAAAAATAAAAAGTCGAACCGGAAACAAGTCAGTTCAAGCGAATATCGCAGTGCCAGACGGACCAGAATTCTGCAGATCATCTTCATTGTGTTTTCGATCATGC
>JBAVVF010000335.1:0-2232 GCA_049697155.1 Anaerolineales bacterium | reverse complement strand
GTATGGGCGGCGGTGGCATGGGTGGAGGCGGAATGGGAGGCGGGGGGATGGGCGGCATGTGCGGCGGCATGACCTTCCCCGAGCCCGAGCTGAACACGAACCTGGCCGCGCTGAACCATTTCCCCTGCCGCGACCGCTCGTACATCGTAACCTTCCTCAAGACCCTGACGGACGGATATTTCAAGCGATAGCTCGATGTGTCTTCTTCTCCTAAGGCGACAGTCACCCGTGAGGAGCCGGGTGGCTGTCGCCGCGTTTGCCGGCTCATTTCCCGTGGGAGCGGAATTTTCGGGATCTCAGCACATCCCAAAAAATGACTTTTGTCGGTTGCAAAAAACCCGTTGCGTACAAGAATCATTATGGAGCGTGAAACATGCCCATATTTGATGCCAGCGAAAAGGTGGAATTTATCGCCACCCAATGCCTGAACAATGACAGTATGCAGTCTTTGCGAATGGAGACAAGATAGGGGGATTCACCCTGGTGCTGAACGCCTGGGTGCCGTGCAGGAACTATCAACATAACTAATGTCGTTGCGAGGAGGACCGAGACGCGCAGCGTCGAGACCCGACGAAGCAATCTCCTCGTATCAGACACATAGTCGGTATGAGGAGATTGCTTCGCTTCGCTCGCAACGACATGGGTGGCATAAGGAGATTGCTTCGGTCATGGCGCTTACAGCGCCACTCCCTCGCAACGACATTTGTCAACGAGCATATACCAGTATCACGAACGGCAGCGCGGTGTACGGGAGGAGGCCTTCCTGCGGCTGAGCCAGCAGGATGCCGCTGGAGGGACCGCCATCCAGGTTGAGGGCGATATTTAGGTTCAAGTCGGAGCCGGTCAGGTAGGCGCTGAGCTGGTGCAGTGTGAAATATCCCTGGGGCGCGACGATGAAGAGAATGCGGCCCTCCCGGTCCTGCCCGACGACGGTCCGCCGGGCTTTGAGGTTGTCCTCTTTTTCCGCAGGAAAGCCAGGCTCTCCGCCCGGTTTGACGAGCAGGGGGAAGGATTGCAGGGCGGCCTGTAATGGCTCGGATGGGTCGTACGGTTGCTGCGCGAGCCATCTTAATTCCGCGCCGTACTCACTGATCGCCAGCATACCCGCGAACGATTCGTAGCTGCTTCCAAAGGCTTGCCCGTTGACGATGGTCAGTCCATTCGGAAGGTGTCTTTCATTTTCGACTCGAAAATAGCCGCCGTTGACGACAACCAGGGCATTTGTCTCGGCCTGCCATTGCTCCAGATTGCGCGGGTTCTCGTGAAAGGCGACGTCCAGCCGGAACTGGCTTTGATCCAGGCGCAGCATGTACAGCATCTCGACCTGTTTATTCTGGTCGTCGTAGAGCCGGATCAGGCGCCGCTCCAGTCCGGGCTGCAGCAGGGACCAGCCTGTATCCGGAACGGTTGCCAGCGTCGGAGAGGCGGTCGGCGCGGGCGAAGGCGTCAGGGTGGGCGTTGGGGTTGGCGTCGCGGTGGGCACGAGCGTCTGTGTGACCGGATTACAGATCGCCGCAGTCAAAATGATGGGGAAGAGAAGCAAAAATGGGCGAAAGATAGATTTGGGAATGGGCATGGCTCCATTATAGGTTAAGCGGAGGATGAGCGAAGGTTCAGCGAAGGATGACATCCGCTATAATCTTCCCGCCGCTGCTGATCACATTCAAGGTACTCTAAATTTAGAAGTAAGGAGACGATTCCCATGAAAAAGTTTATGTTCAGAACCCTGATTGCCCTCCTGGCCCTCCCGGTCTGGTTCCTGGCCGCCCCGGCGGCCGTCCGGGCCGAGGAGATGACCTGCCCCGAGCATACGCCGGTCACGATTGACGTCAAACCGGGGGATGCGGCGGACAAGATCAACCTGTCCTCCAAAGGGATCTTGCCCGTGGCGGTGTTGTCCACCGCGGACTTCGACGCCAGCCTCTTCACGCCCGAGATGGCGCATTTGAGCGACGCCGGTATCGCGATGACGATGGGCTGCGTCGGCGCGGATGCCGTGCGCTGGAGCTATGTGGACGTGAACGGCGACGGCCGGCTGGATTTGGTCTTTTTCTTCCGAGTCCCGGAGCTCAACCTGACCTCCGCCAGCACTGCGGTCACATTGATGGCTCACGGTTCCTACGGCTCGACGGACATTCACATCGCCGGGACCGCCCCGGTGCAGGTCAAGCCCTGAAAACCATGTCGCTGCGAGCGACCGCTGGTCGAGTATCGCCGAAGGCGATGTACACT
>JBAVVF010000334.1:0-5754 GCA_049697155.1 Anaerolineales bacterium | reverse complement strand
CACTGGCAAAGATATCGCGACGGTCAATGCCCAACTTTCCGCTGTGCCGGTAAACCTCGCGCTGGAAATCGATGTCGAATTCCTGATGGAAAGCGCACATGAGTTTGGGATCAAAGTTTGCACGGGTAATGACGAGGAAACTCTCATAGGTTATGATGCCCGATCGAAGGAACTATTCGTCGATCGCCGGCATTCCGGCGAGGGCACATTCTCGGATCAGTTCCCTGCCGTTCAGCGCGCGCCGCTCGCGCCGCAGGGAGGTAAAATCAGGCTGCACATCCTCCTCGATTCCTGCTCGGTGGAGGTCTTCGGCGGCGAGGGTGAGGCAGTCATCAGCGACTTGATTTTCCCTCATTCCCAGAGCGCAGACCTGGAGCATTTTGCCCACGGGGGCGGTGTGGCCATCCAGGCTCTGGATATCTGGAAATTATCATGATCTATGTTTTGCCTTCAACAATCCTGAATAAGAACAAGGAGATTCCATGCCCGAAAACATGAACAAGTACCTCTGGTGGCAGAAAGGTGTCATTTATCAAATCTATCCCCGCAGCTACCAGGACAGCAACGGCGACGGGATCGGCGACCTGCCCGGCATCACGCAGCGCCTCGACTATCTGAGTCATACCCTGGGGGTGGATGCGGTCTGGCTTTCGCCGATCTATCCCTCCCCCATGCACGACTTCGGCTACGATGTGGCAGACTACTGCGACATCCATCCGCTGTTCGGCACACTGGCAGACTTCGACCGCCTGCTGAAGGAGACTCACAAGCGCGGCATGAAACTGATCCTCGACCTGGTGCCGAACCATACCTCGGACGAGCATCCCTGGTTCCTCGAGAGCCGCAGCAGCCGCGACAACCCGAAGCGCGACTGGTACATCTGGCGCGACCCCGCCCCGGATGGAGGTCCGCCCAACAACTGGCTGAGTCACTTCGGCGGCCCCGCCTGGACCTTTGACGAAAAGACCGGGCAATATTACATGCATCAATTCGTCAAGCAGCAGCCCGAGCTCAACTACCGCCACCCGGACGTGCTCGAGGCCATGCTGGACGCCATGCGCTTCTGGCTGGAACGCGGCGTCGACGGCTTCCGCGTGGACGTGATCGGGCTGATGATGAAGGATCCGCTCTTCCGCGACGAGCTGCCGAACCCCGACTGGGACGGTGTCAACAAATATACAAGTATCCTGCACAACAACACATCCAACCTGCCCGAGGTCCACGAGTTGATTCGCCAGATGCGGGCCGTCCTCGATGCCTACGACGACCGCATGATGGTCGGCGAGACGTACGTGCCAAACGATGTGCTCGTCCAATACTACGGCACGCCCGAGCAGAGGGAATGCCACCTGCCGTTCAACTTCCAGCTGATCCTCGCCCCGTGGAAGGCAGCCCTGGTCCGGCAGATGGTCGACGCCTACGACGCGGCCCTGCCGGCGGATGCCTGGCCGAACTGGGTGCTCGGAAACCACGACCAGCACCGCCTGGCAACCCGCGTCGGACGAGAGCAGGCGCGCGTCGCCAACATGCTTCTGCTCACGCTGCGCGGCACGCCCACCTGCTACTACGGCGACGAGCTTGGGATGGAAAACGTCGCTATCCCGCCGGAAAAGATCCAAGACCCGCCGGCGGTCAACCAGCCGGAGATCGCGCACATCGTCGGGCGCGACCCCGAACGGACGCCCATGCAGTGGGACGCCTCCCCCAATGCCGGTTTCGCCGCGAAGGACGTCAGGGAACTCTGGCTGCCGCTGGGCGCGAGCTATAAGGAAGTCAATGTTGCCACCCAGCTGAAAGATCCGCGCTCGACGCTCAACTTCTATCGAAAATTGCTGGCGCTCCGCAGGGATTCCCCTGCCCTGCAGTGGGGCAGCTACCGTTCACTCGACCTTTGGCCCGTCGAAGCACAGCAGGATTGCTTTGTCTTCGAGAGACAGGCCGATGGTCAGCGCCTGCTGGTGGCGTTGAACTTCTCTGCCCGCGAACAAACCCTGAACCTGCCCGGGCTGGGGAAAGGCCAGATCCTGCTCTCCACAGGATTGGATCGCGAGGAGCAGGTGGACCTGAATAATCTCGTTCTGCGAGCAAATGAAGGCTGTGTGATCGAGCTGTAACCGTCCAATCGCTGCAAACAAATATTGAAAATCATACATGCTGCTCCTCTCGACCTGAGGAGCAGCATTGTTTTCCTGCAAAACGCCGGTCAACGGCAGATTTTCAGGCTTTTCTTTACTGTAATTTTTCTGCAATTGACTTCCCTACTTTACAGGGTGATAATGATCTGTGCTATGAGCCCAGACAATCCGGCTGTAGCGAGAGCCGGCGATTGCCGGACTCAACAATGACAGGACGTACTGCTCTTTATCGTGGACTCAATGCAGTTGCGCGAACTCAATCTGGACATCTATGGAAGATAATCAAACCCGAATTATCCGGTACTCAACTATAAACTTTATTGGATGGGTAGTCTCAATAGGAGTGACTCTCCTATCCATACCATTTTTCATCTCCAGGATTTCATCCGATGGTTATGGAGTCTGGGTTTTAATCAGCAGCCTGACTGGTTATTTCTCCCTGCTGCAATTCGGTATCGGTCCTGCAATTATCAAATATGTATCCCAGTATAAATTTCAGAACGACCCGACGAGCATTCGGGACACTATAAACGCCGCATTATTATTTTCCCTGTTTGTGGGAATCATCGGGGGAATCGCCATCTACGTTCTGTCGCCTTTTTTCGCCTCGATATTTCACCTGCCGGACCGTTTATATGAACAGTCATTAACTTCCTTCAGGATAGGGGCTCTCTTCTATCCCGCTTTTTTGGTTTCGAATGTGTACGTGTCCGTGTTCATTGGATACCAGCAATATGTAATCTCGAACGTCCTGAACACCATTCAAATAGCATTAACAACCCTGATCGGCAGCCTGTTCCTGGCTTTTGATTATGGCATTGTTGGACTGGTTGCCGCGAGCGCCATTGTGGACATCGTATGCATTCTTCTGGGACAGTATCTGCTGCATAGAATGATCGATCAATATGAATTAAGGCCGTCCGGAGCGTTTTCCGCACTTAAAACGATATTTGGCTACTCCATGTATACCTTTATTTCCCAGATGGCACAGATACTCAATGCGCGCCTGCCTGAAATCATCATAGGCATTACCCTTGGCCCCAGCGCAGTGACCCTTTTCAATATTCCAGCTCGATTGGTAGGCTATTTCAGTTCCGGCGCCAGCAGTATGAGCGCGGTATTATTTCCTTTTGCAAGCGAGTTGCAGGCCAGTGCTGATATAGAGCGAATTAAGCGAGCTTTCCTGAAGGCCACCAGACACTTTACTTTTTTGATCGTGCCCTTTTATTTTTTTGTTATCGTATATTCCAGGCCCATTCTGGGGCTGTGGCTTTCCAGCGAGATTGCCGAAAAAGGATATCAGCTAATGACTTTGTACGCCCTGGCCTATTTGATAGCCAATATGACCACCATCCCATCTCAGTTCCTGCAGGGCTTTGGAAAAGTAAAGCTTATCTCCCGGTTTTCGGTTGGCGTGTTAATGGTTTCGATCCTTGCATATTATCCACTGACACGGCAACTGGGGATCCTTGGCAGTGGAATTGCAATGCTTATGACACAGGCATTTGGTCTGCTGTTCATCCACTATTCACTCAGGGTCCTTGTCATTTCGTTACCGGAGTACATCTCTGCGAATGCCAGGCCCTTCCTGTTTGGCTTCCTGGCTCTATTGCTTTCCATCCTTTTCGGGTACCTGATTCGGGAAGTAAATTCCTCTCATCTTCTATCCTTCCTTCTAGCGTTCGTTGTGTTTTCGGGCTTCTACTATTTACTTTGTATGTCATTTTCTGAAATAGGGGGGACGGCCAGGAAGTTTTATTTTTCATTGGTCCGGAGATAAACAATGGCTGCAGTTCGACATTTACCTTATCAGATTGATCTGACAACCAAGTATGCCCACTATGAGATGCTTTGGAAGCTTACCTGTCTGGATCTAATCAACAGACATATAGCAGAAGAAAGACGGGCTGGCACGCGCGTGCTGGATGTCGGCAGCGGCAGGGGCGAAATGATGCAGCTGCTGGCAGAGCAGGGCTATCGGGTGGAGGGATTCGACGCCGACCCGGTCTGCATTGAGCTCAGTTCAAAACATGGGATCTGCCAGAGAGGGAATATCGCAGATATTGCAAGTCATTACCCTGGCAAACTATTCGACATTGTGGTTTCCCTTCACGTTATAGAACACCTGGAGAATCCCCAAAAGTCCATAGAGCAGTTGATGCGGCTGTCTTCCCAATACCTTGTACTGGCCACGCCCAATCTATCCAGCTTCCCATTCTTAAACCTAAGCAGGAATATCGCCTCCTGTAATGCCGGACATGTTTGCGGCTGGAACTACAGTCATCTCACCAATCTTCTCCAAAACATCCTGCATTTGGAAATCGTGGAATGGGCCGTTGACTGTGTGCGGCTCTACGATTATCTACCGTATCTTGGCTGGCTGGATAACCTTCTTCACAGGTCCGGTTTGCGTGCTCAGTTTGAGGAGAGAATTCTGACGAGGATTTTCCCCAATCTCAGCAATAGTCTCATCGTGCTGGCCAGGGTACCCTCGTAGGGGTTCCAGGAATTTTTGCACAACAGAATCATCGCCAAATACCCATGAACACTTTTCAGGCATATCCCAGAGAATCCACCGAAACGTTGACCTACAGTCGACTGCGACGCCGGCCCGCCGACTATGCCTTTTGGATCGTTGTCCTTCTGTTGGCTGCAGTCTTACAGGGATTGTTTTATACGCAGATCCTGGTGGCTGTTTCGTCCCGCAGCCTGCCAATATTCCGTTTGACGCCCTTCAACTTGCTGCCAACCGACATCTTCTTTATCCCGTTGGCAGTGCTCTTTGGTCTCCTGGCAATGATGGATTCCAAATTTGACAAGGCACGCTCAGGGCGAAGCGAATTCCTATTGATGTGGTGGGCAATCTGCATTTTTGGAATAGCTGTCGGCATCTACTATGACAATCCGGACTTATTCGGGGACATACGCGAATTCCTGTTGCGCTCTTTGCTGGCCTGGGCTTTCTATTTTATGGGAACGCGGTCGAATATCAGCGCTGCCATCGGCAGGCTAATCAGCCTGGCTACTGTGATTGCAGCAGTGTTGGTGGTCCGCAACTTTGCCTATCTGGCCGGGATAGATATAAATCTGATTTCCATCATTGATGAAAAATATATCTGGGCAGAATATGCCATCCTGTTTCCTTACAGCCTGCTGCTAAGCCGCGTTCTGCTGCAGCCTTCGACGCCCCGGGTCCGCATTCAGCTGGCCATACTGGCACTGGGATCCTTTTCAAATATGTGGAAACCCAATGTGGCGGCATTCCTGATATGCACCTTTCTGGCAATCGTCGTGACCCGTGCCAGAAAGGATGCCTACACCGGAGCCACTCATCTGCGCAGGCAAATCATCATAACCATCATTAGCGCAGTGGTTTTCCTGACCGGCTTTATCATGCTAAGCGGCTCAAGCAACAATATTGCAAATTTAGTGCTGAGAACTTATTTTAAACAAGGTATGACTGTTCAGGACCTGTCTGGCGGACGGTTTTCCATAGCCAGGATCGCTTTGGAAGGCTGGCGTAATCACCCTGTGGCTGGAAATGGATTTGGGGCCCGCCTGGCTGGAGATGTTCTCAATGCCGGACTGGGAAAATATGTATATTGGAGCGCTGTGGATC
>JBAVVF010000333.1:0-3421 GCA_049697155.1 Anaerolineales bacterium | reverse complement strand
GGCCTCCAGCGTCCCGTCGACCTGCAGTCGGACGGCTCGGGGCGTCTGTTCGTCATCGAAAAAGCCGGAAGGATTCGGATCATCGAAAACAACCAGCTGCTTGCAACACCCTTCCTGGATGTTACAGACCGCGTCGGCAGCAGCAGCAACGAGCAGGGCCTGCTCGGCCTGGCCTTCCATCCTCGCTACGCGGAGAACGGCCGCTTCTTCGTCAATTACACCGATTTGAATGGGGATACCGTCATCGCGCGTTTCCAGGTCTCGGGCGATCCGAACGCGGCAGACCCGAACAGCGAAGTGAAGCTGCTGGGCGTGGACCAGCCGTTCGCCAATCACAACGGTGGCGTGCTGGCCTTTGGTCCGGATGGATATCTCTATGCGGGGCTGGGCGATGGCGGTTCACAGGGTGATCCGCGCGGCAATGCACAGAACACCGGCGTTCTGCTCGGCAAAGTCCTCCGGCTCGACGTCGACTCAGCGGAACCTTATGCGGTCCCGGGCGATAATCCGTTTGGGAATGAGGTCTGGGCCTATGGCCTGCGCAATCCCTGGCGCCTCTCATTCGATCGATCGACGGGCGATCTGTACATCGCGGACGTGGGGCAGGGGGAATGGGAGGAGATTGACTTCCTCCCGGCCGGCTCTCCCGGCGGCGCCAACTTCGGCTGGGATCACCGCGAGGGCGCCCACGACTATGAGGGCGGCGGCCCGGAGGGCATGCTCGACCCAATTGCCGAATACAGCCATTCCGAGGGCAGGTGCTCCGTCACGGGCGGATATGTCTACCGCGGCGCGTCCCTGCCGGAGTGGAACGGCATCTATCTCTACGGTGACTACTGCACGGGGTTCATTTGGGGGCTGCTCCGTTCGGGAGACAGCTGGCAGGAGCAGATGCTATTCGACACACAGGTGACCATCACGTCTTTCGGCCAGGATTCGGCAGGCGAGGTCTATCTCGTGGGCGATAATGGCGAGATTTACCAGCTGGTTGGTCAATAATCCGAGGCTGCAAAATTTCCCGGACTTAATCGGGTAAGTCCTATCATAATAGGTGTTTTGTCATCTCAAAGCATGACGCCTGTCACTGGCAGGCGTCATTTGTTTGTCATACAATAACGACGTAATCTGGAGGTACCGTATGGCTCAGAAACAGTGGTATGTGAGCAAGACCCTTTATTGTGAGCACGTACATCACGAGATTTCGCTGGAAACTCAGGTTGTACTGCCTTCTGAGCACCTGCCCGAACAGCCTCCCCGCATTCTGGCGCATCGCTGTTCGGATGCAATGGACTGCAACGGTATCAACAAACCGGGCTGTGCCTGGTGCGGTACAAATCCCGATTACCGTCCCATGTAAACTAAGTAGGCGAGACAAAACCGCCCACTTTGTTGAAAACTCTCTCCTCCCTCTGAGTTGGTCTTTGGCTGCCCCGCGAGCGATCGCGGGGTAAGCCGTTAATGGCATAATGTATCCCTGTGGGACGTTATTACCTTCCGGTGCTGGTCTTTTTGGTGCTCCTTGCCGCGTGCAGTCGTCCGGCCGGGCCGACAGGCATCCCGCCCACGTTTCCACCGCCTCTCACAACCGCCGGTGAGGCAACCCTGCCGGCACCGCCAACGTTTGTTCCCACGCTTACCGAAGCGCTAATCATTGCCCCAACTGCCTCCTGTGACGACTGGCAGTCCTGGCCGGTTGTCCCGGCAGCGAGCGACACTGCCCGTGAACTGTACCGGCGCGGGCAGGAGTCCGGCAATGACTCGCGGGCATTCTCCAGGATTGGCGACGGCGAAATCTCCGCGGCCTGGTTCTTTACAGCGTTCGACCTCGGAGGGGATTCGTATGACCTTGGTCCCTATCAGGACCTGGTCCCGACGATCGAGCATTTCGACGGGTCCTTCGAGCGGATCGGGATGGCGGCCCGGCGTGGGTTCAACACGGAGCGGATCCTCGATCCCTCCGCAGCCGACGGGGAGCTCTGCGCTTCGGGCGAATCGCCCCTGACGTGTGAGCTGCGCCTGCACCGACCGGCTTTCGCCATCCTTTCGCTGGGGACCAATCAGGTCTGGGAGCCGGAGGAGTTCGAAGCGGGGATGAGACAGATCCTAGATGTTCTCCTGTCGGCGAATGTCGCACCCATCCTTGCGACGAAAGGCGACAACCTCGAGGGCGATCATCGCCTCAACCGGACGGTCGCCTGCCTCGCTCAGGAATACGACCTGCCGCTCTGGAACTTCTGGTCGGCCATCCAGCCGCTCCCGAACCATGGATTGCAGCCTGACCTGGAACATCTCACCTACGGCATCACCGACTTCGACGATGCGCGTGCCATGCAGTCCGCCTGGACCGTTCGAAATCTGACCGCGCTTCAGGCGCTGGATGCCGTTTGGAGAGGAGTGACCGGGCAGCCATGAGAACATTCAAGAATATCCTGCTTGTTCTGTCCACGGGCTATATCCTGGTTTACTTTTCAGAGCACCTCTTCTGGGCGCGCCCTCGCCCCGACGATTCACTGGGCGGCTGGATTGGGGCCTGGATTGCGTATTCCCTGATGGCGTTCATGCTTCTCAGCCTCGTTTCCTGGTTCAGGGTAAAAAACATCTGGGGATTGTTCCTGGCCGGCGCGGCCTTTGGCTGGCTGGGGGAGGGTGTGGTTGTGCAGACGGCCTACGAGATCCTGCCGCTATCCATCTCCTTTACCGGGCTGGCCTGGCATGCGCTCATCACGATCTGGGTCGGCTGGTACCTGCTGCGAAAATCCTTCTTTGCCTCTGATCCCTTCTCAACCTTGAAACTGTCCGCTGTAATCGGTCTGTGTTATGGATTCTGGGCAATTGCCTGGTGGCTCGAGCCGGATGGGGGCATCGCGACCCTGCAGGAGTTTGCAGGATTCTCGCTGGTCACAACCCTCCTTGTGATGGCCGCGTACTGGCTCGCGAACTGGAGCGCCTCCGAGCCGTTTCGGCCGCGCCGCTGGGTGACTGTAGCAATCTCGACGTTATTTGTGCTTTACTTCTTTTTCGTGACCGTCCCTGCCGCGCCTTGGGCGCTGGTCATCCTGCCGGTGCTGCTGGGGCTGGTCTATCTTGGTCTTCGTCCATATCGAAGGAATGCCACGGAAGGTTCACTGATCGATGAACTGAAGGGGCAGATCCCTCTCTGGAAGATTCTCAGCCTGCTGGCCCTGCCGGGCGCGGGGATCCTTTTTTACGGGCTTGCTCTATCCCTGGATCTCCAGTGGCGCACGAACTGGCTTTTGTATCTGATCACCACTCCGCTTGGTTTTATCCTCTTCGGACTGAGCCTGTATAAGTCGCTGCGAAATAAACCCGCCCCTTGACACGTCTTTGTTTTCGAAGATAATTACATTCACAAATAAAAGGCTGTGACAGAGGAAAGTAGGCTGACGGAAGCCGCCAGAGA
>JBAVVF010000332.1:0-5012 GCA_049697155.1 Anaerolineales bacterium | reverse complement strand
GCGCGGGTCGGTGAGGAAGGTCAGCAGGACCCATAAAGGCAGGAACCATTTTCGCCTCGATAGTTCAACCATGATGCCGAGGAGCCCGAGGAACGCTGTCAGGGGGATCGTCTCATCGCTGAAATTGAGCAGCAGCGGGGCGGCCCAGAAGAGTGCCCGGTCTCCGCCGGCCCTGCTCGCCTGGAGGAGAGGTTCCAGCCCGAAGCGCAGCAGATTGATCCCCCACCAGGGCAGGGATGTCAGTGCCGTGCCCGCTCCGATGAGAAGCGCGTCGATGAGCCCGCGTTTGGAGCGCGCAAAGAAGAGAAAGAAGAAAAGCCCCATGCTCAGCGCGTGCAGGCTGCGCTCGGGATGACTGAGCAGGATCAATCCGCCGGCCAGGCTGGCATAAAGAATGGACCTTCTTTGGCGGTCTCGAAAAGCCTTGATCAGGAACCCGGCAAACAGGATAAAGAAGAGAGCGGCCGGTGCCCGGGTGAGTCCGCCGCCCATGATCAGCCATTCGAAGGAACGGGGCATAAAGGCAAAGAACAATGTCCCGAAAGCCGCCTTGTTTTCATCGAACAGGAGCAGCCTGGCAAACCAGAAGAAGGCCGGGATCGTCAGGAGGCTGATCAGGGCCGGCAGCCACCGGATGACCTCGATCAGCGGCAGTTGAAGAAATCTGCTGACGAAGCCTGCCAGGTAAAAGGGAAGCGGCGGATATGCAAACGGAATGTTCAGCTGGTTGTATTCGGTGTGGGTCGGAAGGCGAAAACCGGATGCGATCAGGTCCTCGACCATCCGGTGGAACATCCCGCCATCGTTGATCGGAAACCCGGCTGCCCACACCGGATACAGACGTACAAGTGTGCCGAATAGAAGGGCAAAGAACAAAATAAGTTTTGAAAGCGATGATTTTGGCATTGGATCCGTTTTGAGCATAATTTTATCTGAATAAAAGGCGTTTCAAAGACCTGCGCCCTTCTCAAGCGTGAAATAGAACGTGGTTCCCTTTCCCAGTTCACTCTCGACCCATATCCGGCCGCCATGTACTTCGAGGATGCGCTTCACGATGGCCAGCCCAATCCCTGTGCCTTCGCTGCCTGAATCTAGTTTGTCGAAGAGACCGAAAATGCGCGCCTGATGCTCGGGGGCGATGCCAATGCCGTTGTCTCTGACGTAGAAGACCTGTTTCCCCGGCTCCTCGCCGCGCTGACCGATCTCCACCCGTGGATGAGGCTGAGGTCCCATGAACTTGGCAGCATTATCGACCAGGTTTTGCACGACTTCAATGAGACGCTGGCGGTCGCCGTATACCGCTGGCAGGTTTGGCTGAACCTGAACCGCGACTCTGCAAGCCTCCAGACGCCCGCCGACCGCTGCCAGCGCTTCATGGACCACATCTTCAAAGGGGATTGTCTCGGCCAGGCCGGCCCGGCGTCCGATGCGCGAAAGCTCGAGCAGTTCATCGAGCAGGCGCTGCATCTTGCTGATGGACTGATTGATATATTGAATGTCGACCTTTATTTTTTCCGTATTGTGATTTGCGATGTCCCGCTGAAGGTATCCAACAAACCCCGCCACCGTGATGAGCGGCGCTTTTAGGTCATGGGAAACGGTATAGGTGAAACTCTCCAGTTCCTTGTTTTTCTCCTCCAGCTCCCGGATCAGCTTTTCGCGTTCCGCCTCCGCTTGTTTGTGGGGAGTAATGTCACGCGTCAGGGCGGCAAACCCGATCGGCTGTCCTGCCTCGTCCCGGATCAAAACGGCGTTCAATTCCCCGTCGAACTCACTCCCATCCCTGCGCGAGAGTTTGTATTCCTGCCGGCCGCTGACGCCCTCCCGGAGGGTCTGCTGCAGGTTCTCGCGGGCCCTGGGCTGCTCGGATCTGGCGATCAGGTCGAATGCGCTGCGCCCGATCCATTCAGCCCGGCTCTCGGAACCATGCATGCGTACGGTGGCTTCATTGAGGTCGGTGATTGTCCCATGCAGGTCCGTGATGGTGATGCCATCCGTGATCGATTCGAAAACCGCCCGGATTTTCGCGGCCGCTTCGCGCGAGGCAGCCTCCGCCCGGCGCAGCCGTTCGAAGGACATGTCCATCAGGCCGGCGGCATACCACTGGAGTGCTGCAATTCCGCTCAGGGCGAAGCCGACCGCAATGCCCTCGATAAAATAGACTTCCACCTGGCGTTCACCTGCCAGCCAGGTGGCGGCCAGATACATGATCTCACTCAGGATGACCGTCATCCACTGCGCCCGCGCTCCAAACAACATCGAGGTCAACACAACCGCAATGACCAGGTGCAGCACAGCGGCAGTGATCGGACCAAAGCGCAGAATGGTGTAGGCACTTAACGCCAGGAAGATGACCGGCAGCAGGTAGCGGCTGATATGCCAGCCGCCACGCAGGATCTGAGTCCAGCCCAGGAACAGGAGCCCATCGATGATCAGCATGAACAGGGTTGCGGTGTATTCCAGCTCGCCCGCCAGGAACTCGAAAATTGGGACAATGATGCTCATCAGCAGGAACCCGGCACTGACCATCGTGAAGATCACGCGCGTCATCCGCTCGCGGCGGGCTTCCTCTTCGTTTTCAGCAAGCGGTGTGGTAAGCCGGTTCCAGATCTGCACGGGATAGATCATTTCCCCGCCTCGTGCGTCCGTTCATTCGAGAGTGTAAAGTAAAATGTCGCGCCCCTCCCCGGTTCCGACTCGACCCAGATCCGCCCGCCGTGCACTTCGACGATCCGCTTCACGATGGTCAGTCCTACGCCTGTGCCATCGATCTCCGGATTGAGTTTGTTGAAAAGGCCAAAGATGCGCTCGTGATGTTCGGGTGCAATGCCGATGCCGTTGTCCCGGACGTAGATGATCGGCATGTCATGCTCTTCTCCAGAGGTACCGATTTGGATGACCGGCCGGGTCTGCTGCCTCACGAACTTGAGCGCATTGTCCAGCAGGTTCTGGATGACTTCCTGCAGGCGCTGGGCATCTCCGAACACGACCGGCAGGTCAGCCTGGACCTGGACCTGGGCGTCTGTCTGGCGCAGCCGTCCTTCCATCAGTTTGAGAACCTCCTGCACCAGGTCTCCCAGGGCAACGTTCTCGGGCGGGTTCATGAGACGTCCGATGCGGGAGAGCTCGAGCAGTTCGTTGAGCAGGCGGTGCAGTTTGTCGGTGGCCGCGACGATGCGCCGTATATCCGCTTTCAAGCGCTCCATGTCGCCCGAGAGGGCATCCTGCTCGATGTAGCCCAGGAAGCCGCGGATGGTGATGAGGGGTGCCTTCAGGTCGTGGGAGACGGTATAGGTGAAGCGTTCGAGTTCTGCGTTCTTGGCTTCCAGTTCCCTGATGAGTGCCTCACGTTCCGCCTCGTTCAGTTTGCGCTGGGTGATATCCTGGAAGAGCACCTGGATGGCAGGTCCGCCGAAGGTGGTGAACGGCGCGGCAGTGACATCCACATCGAAAATGCTGCCATCCAGCCGCACATACTTTTCCTCCAGCAGCGGTACTGTCTTTTCTTCTTCCGTCATTTGTCGGACGCGCTCGTTCACGGTCGCTTGGTAATCCGGGTGGATGAAGTCCATTGCCACCTTTCCCACGACCTGATCGAGATGGGTCGCGCCGATGACCCGTAGGGCGGCCGGGTTCATGTACGTGATGATCCCGTCCTTGTTGATCCACATCGGGATCGGCGAGACTTCCACAAGCCGGCGATATTTCTCCTCACTCTCCCGTAAGGCTTCTTCCACCTGCTTGCGCTCGGTGATGTCTTCCATGGCACAATCGAAATAGATTTCGCCTTTATCGTTATGTGCCACGGAAGCCGTGACCGCCGCCCACATGAGGGAGCCGTTCCGTCGTTTCATGTTCAGCTCGACCCGGTGCACGTGCCCCTGGGCAAGCAGGCTGTCCGAAAAGTTTTCTCTCTCCAGTGGATTGGCATATAGGTCAGCGACATTTATTTGGGTGAGTTCCTCCATAGTGGAGGACCCGAACATTTTGAGGTAGGCTGAATTGGCGATCAATACCTTCCCCTGGGGACCGGGCGTGGTGCGATACACCCCAATCGGGAGATTCTCGATAAAGGCGCGATATTTTTCCTCACTTTCCCGTAAGGCTTCCTCTACCTGTTTTCGCTCAGTGATGTCACTATAGACTGCCACGACCCCGGCCCATTCATTTCCGGACAGGATCGGTGCTACCGACACAACGACATTCACCGGCGAGCCGTCTTTTCGATAACGAACCGTCTCAGTGGACGTAATGCCGCGCCAACTCTGAATTTCACGGGTCCACTGTACGGCTTCGTCGTGTACCTGTGGATCGGTTCCTGTAATCAAATCGTCAACTTTTCGCCCGACAGCCTCTTCCGAGGAATATCCAAACAGTCTTTCTGCTCCGGGATTCCACTCTGAAATGATGTGCCGGGTGTCCGAGACGATGATGGCATCGGGAGCGGCCGCCAATACATTCTCCAGGAACAGACGCCGCTCTTCGGTTTCATGCTCCAATCGCTTGCGGTCGCTGATATCCCGCGAGGCAAAGATGGCTCCCGCTGACTGCCCGTTTTCATCGAGCAGCAGGCGGGTGGACGATTCGACCCATAGGTATTCACCATCGGCGCGGCGCCAGCGGTATTCGATGCGCACGGAAGAGAGTCCCGCCTGCCGGGCTTCGGCCGCTTTCTGAATGGCCGGCTCGATATCATCCGGGTGCATCCAGCCTGCCGCAGTCTTGCCCACGATGGTCTGAGGCTGGTAACCAAACACCCGCTCCAGGGATGGGCTGGAGTAGAGAACATTGAGACGATCATCCGTCTGGCTGATGACATCCACCATGTTGTCTGTGATGAGGCGTAAGTGCGCTTCGCTCTCCCTCAGCGCCTCCTCGACCTTTTTGCGATCCGTAATGTCCAGGATGATCCCCTGGTAGTGCTGGATACGACCTTTTGCATCACGCTCCACCCAGGTGCGATCATCCACCCAGCGTACCTCCCGGGAGGCAGTCAGGATGCGATATTCCTG
>JBAVVF010000331.1:0-2205 GCA_049697155.1 Anaerolineales bacterium | reverse complement strand
GCCGAGGATGAAGCCGCCGATCATGGCCCCGCGGATATTGCCGATACCGCCCACCACAGCGGAGATGAATGCCCACCAGCCGATGCGAATACCCATGTAAGGATCCATCGTATAAGCCATTCCATACAGTGTCCCGCCCACAGCTGCAATTGCGGCACCCAGGGCAAACGTCATCGAGATGATGCGGTCCACCGAAATGCCCATCAGCGGCACAACGGATTTGTCCCACGCGATGGCGCGCATCGCCATGCCGGTCATCGTGCGCCTGACGATCACATCCAACAGGACCATGACCAGCGCCGAAACCACAATGATCACAATCTGAATCGTCGAGACGGTCACCCCACCGATCGTGTAATTGACTGCCGGGATCAGAGCTGGCAGGAAGCGCGGCGCGGGTCCCACCGGTTTGAAGGCCACCATGAAGTTCTCCAGGAACAGGCCCACGCCCAGGGCCGTGATCACTGCCGAAATACGCGGCGCCGTCCGCAGCGGTTTATAGGCCAGCCGCTCGATCACCACAGCCAGGAGGGCCGTGCCAAACATGGCAACCAGGAGCGTGAGGACAAAAACGAGAATGGGATGGAGGCCCGTCACCAATCCCAGGATCATCGTCGAGAAAAAGAAGGCCAGATAGGTGCTGACCATAAAAATATCGCCGTGGGCAAAATTGATCATGGTCAGAATTCCATAGACCATCGTGTAACCCAGGGCAATCAGGGCATACACGCTGCCCACCTGCAGCGCGTTGAGAATCTGCTGGATGTAGAATTCCATGAAAGGGTCTCCGATCAAAGGAGGGCGGCCGGGATGGATTCAGCCGCCCTCGGGGATGGGCCTGGTTACGGAGCTGCGCTGGTGAAGTAGACGAATTTACCGTCTTTGATTTGCAGAATCACTGCGCTCTTGACCGGATCTCCGGTGCCCTTGAACTGCATATTCCCTGTGACCCCTTCGAACGAAGTAATGGCAGCCATGGCATCGCGCACCGCCTGACGGTCAAGCGAGCCTGCGGTCTCAATGGCCTGGAAGAGCAGTCCAAACGAATCGTACGTCAACGCGGCAACGTCATCGGGGGTCTTGCCATAGGCGCCTTCATACGCCTTGATGAAGGCCTGGGCCTTGGGGGTGGCGATATCGGCCGCGTAGTGTGTGGTAAAGTAATAACCCTCGCACTCGTCGCCGCAGAGCGTCACCAGCTCGATGTTCCCCCAGGAGTCACTGCCCAGAATATTTCCGGTGAAGCCGGCCTTGTGAGCCTGCTGCACCTGCAGCGGGACCTCGCTGTAATAGTTTGGCAGGAACAGGCTATCGGCGCCGGAATTCTGCATCTTGGTCAATTGAGCCGAAAAATCCTTATCGCCGGTTGTGTATGTCTCGAAAGACACAACCTCGATGCCGTTCTCTTCCATGGTCCGTTTATAAACCTCGGCGATACCCTTGTTATATTCCGAAGCCACGTCGTACAGGACCGCCGGCTTGGTGGTCTTTAATTCGTCGATGGCGAACTTGGCGGCCACGACGCCCTGGAAGTCGTCGATGAAGGCAGCCCGGAAGACAAACTTCTTGTTCTCATCGGTGTCGCCAACCTTGGTGGTCTTGGGGTTGGTGGACCAGGGACTGATCATCGGCATGGAGCTGCTTTCGGCCACCACCGAGGCCGGGATGGCGTTGCGGCTCGCGTTCGGGCCGATCATGGCCAGCGCTCCGGCAGTCACCAGTTTCTGGGCTGCCGCCGCGGCCGATTCGGCCTTGTCCTCGTTATCTTCCACGATCAGTTCGACGGTGTATTTGGTCCCGCCCACGTCCAGGCCGCCGGCATCATTGACCTCCTTGACGGCGAGTTCTGCGGCGTTCTTGCTCGATTCTCCTACCACAGGAATGGTTCCAGTCAGTTCGACGTTCAGACCAACCTTGATTGTGGTCGGTGCGGCGGGCTGGCAGGCAGAGAGAATCATACCCAGCAGCATCGCAACCAGTACAAAGAGAGACAACCGTTTCATTACGTTCTCCTTCTCCTTTTTAGGAATCTAAGCACGATTGGTAGAGCAGGCAGAAAATCAACTGCGACGTCTCACTTCCCCGATTCCACCTCCTTTCCGAAACCAGCCAACTGGACGAACACAACCGCTATTACAGATGTACGTTCATTACCTGACGATCTACAATATGACCACCCTTGCAGCAAATTCATTATACATTTCC
>JBAVVF010000330.1:0-3151 GCA_049697155.1 Anaerolineales bacterium | reverse complement strand
ATATACGGGTTGAGCGCGGTCACCAGCCCGATCGAGTTTTCCACCATCCGGCGGCAGACCTCCCGGTTGGCAGTGATGCCGTCGACGCAGCGGTCGGCCAGGGTTCGGCAGGCCCGCCCGAGCATATCCAGCGAGGTGAACAGGTTGTAGGCAATGACCGGTTCCATCACGTTCAGCTCGAGCTGACCGGCTTCGGCCGCCAGGGTAACGCTGATGTCATTGCCGATCACTTCGAACGCCACCTGGTTGACCACTTCCGGGATGATCGGGTTGACCTTGCCCGGCATGATGGTCGAGCCCGGCGCCATGGCCGGAAGATTGATCTCGTGCAGTCCGGCCCGCGGCCCCGAAGACAGCAGGCGCAGGTCGTTGCAGATCTTCGAGAGCTTGGTCGCCACCCGTTTCAGCACACCGGAAAGCTGGACGTACGCGCCGGTATCCTGCGTGGCTTCGACGAGATTCTCCGCCCCCACCACCGGGATGCCGGTCAGCGCGTGCAGCTTCTCCGTCACGAGCCGGGCGTAGTCGGGGTGGGAATTCAGCCCGGTGCCAATGGCCGTCGCGCCCATGTTGATCTCGCGGATGAGCAGCTGCGCTTCGGAAACGCGCTGGATATCCTCCGTGATCGTGGTGGCCCAGGCTCCGAACTCCTGCCCGAGCGTCATCGGGACGGCATCCTGCAGCTGGGTCCGGCCCATCTTGATCACATCCGCAAACTCGTCGGCCTTGCGGGCAAAGGCATCCCGCAGACGGGTCATCTCGACCATCAGTCCATCCAGTTTCTGGCTAAGGGTCAGGCGCAGGGCCGTCGGATAGACGTCGTTGGTGGACTGCGACATATTGACATGGTTGAGCGGGTGCAGGACCTCGTAGCGGCCCTTTTCGTGTCCCAGCAGCTCCAGGGCCCGGTTGGCGATAACCTCATTGGCATTCATGTTGGTGGAAGTCCCGGCACCGCCCTGGATGACGTCCACCACGAACTCCTCGTGCAGGGAGCCGGCCAGGATATCGTCACAGGCGCGGCAGATCGCGTCCGCAATCTTTGGGTCGAGCAGACCCAGCTCCTGGTTGGTGAGGGCGGCCGCCTTTTTGATGTACGCCAGGGATTTGATCAAGCGTGGATAGTGGGCGATCGGGATGCCGCTGATCGCGAAATTTTCGACGGCGCGCAGGGTCTGGATCCCGAAATAGCGCTGCGCAGGGACTTCGCGCTCGCCGAGCTGGTCGTGTTCGATACGAGTGGTTTTCATGTGTTTTTCCTTTCAGGCAGGGTTGTATTCTAACGCAGCCGGGTTGACTTCACAGCGATTCTTTTAGGGGCAGGTATGGCTTTCTCAAGAAAGCTTGACAACATTCTCTTTGTGTACACGGAACACACGGACAACACGGCTTCATCGGTAAAATCACGGAAAAACTCCGTCTGTTCCGTGAAATCCGTGTACACCAAGGCGCAACTTCGTTTCTTGAGAAAGCCATCCAGGGGCAGACTTTACAGCTTGACTCAAACGAAAAGAATTCTATAATTTCAGAATGTCAACAACCGGACCTTCCGTGACGTGGAATCAGGTTACCGCCTTTCGGCTGACGCGGCACCATCTTTCGGAGCGCGCCCCGGCGAAGGCACTTGTGTCAGTCGCAGGGGACATGACCGGGGCTCAGGCGCAGCTGCTTTCGGCCGCGCAGATCTCGCTGTGGGCGCGAGTGCGCGGCCTCCGGATCAGAGATGTCGAAGACGCGCTCCACAACCGGACCCTCGTCAAGGCGGCCTGCATGCGCCGGACATTATTTCTCGTGCCTGCCAGGGAGCTGGCGGTCTTCGTCCGCGGGTCCGCGCGGCGCGCCGAAAAAGAGATCCGCTGGGCCCGCGGCAAGGGCGTGCCTGAGCGCGTCCTGGACGCGGCCATCGAGGCAGCCCTCGGCGCGCTGGACCAGCCACTCACCCGGCCGGAGATCGCCGAACGCGCCTGCCAGACTTTGGGCGTGCGGATGCGGACGTACGAGGGCGGTGGATGGGGAAACCGCAGGAAGCTCGCGGCGGTTCCGGTCGGTAAACTGAACTATCCGGTCGTGGACCTGCTCCATCTGGCGGCTGCCCGGGGAGTGGTCTGCTACGGCCCCAG
Source organism: Anaerolineales bacterium (assembly GCA_049697155.1). Taxonomy (GTDB): domain Bacteria; phylum Chloroflexota; class Anaerolineae; order Anaerolineales; family Villigracilaceae; genus Defluviilinea. Next base: position 1,031 of record JBAVVF010000330.1, on the reverse strand, counting down.
CCGCGGCAGCGAGCCGACGTTCGTGCGAGCCGACGCATGGATCCCGCGCTGGAAGGATGTCGCCAGGGAAAAGGCCGAGGTGAGCCTCCTGCGCAGGTACCTGCGGGCCTTTGGCCCGGCGACAGCCGCAGACTTCGCGATGTGGACCGGCATCTCACTCAGCGAGGCTCGCCAGATCTGGGCAGGCGAGCAGGCCGGCCTGGCGGAGGTCGATGTGGAGGGCTGGACAGCAGCCGTCCTTCGGGAGGATCTCGCGGAGCTGGCACAGGCGGAGCTCGAACGCCCGCTGGTCCGCTTGCTGCCGTATTTCGATTCTTTCCTGCTCGGCCACAGGGAGAGGGATCACCTCGTGGCCGTGAAGCACCGACCCAGCGTCTACCGTGCGCAGGGCTGGATCGCCCCGGTCGTGCTCGTGGACGGGCGCGTCGCGGCTATCTGGGAGCACGCCCGAGAGCGAGATCGCCTGCGCGTGACCGTGACGAAGTTTGGATCCCTCGCGCGGCGGGTGATGGCCGGCATCCGTGAGGAAGCGCGCGACCTCGCGCGCTTCCTCGACATTCCAAATGTAGACGTTCAGATTGGCTGATGTAGGGGAGCCTGCCTCACCTCGGGGGAAGAATAGTGACCGTGGATACCGGTGACCAGTCACTCCAGTTGCCGGCTGCATCCCGGGCGCGCACGTGCCAGTAGTATGTCCCGCGGACGCCCCCCGGCAGCCGCCGATAGGTGAGACGCTGATCGATGGTATACAGGGGGGTCAGGACATCCGGGTTGTCGTCGATCTCGAATTGATACAGCACCGCGCCGCTGACAGCATTCCAGCGGAACAGCGGCACCCCGCGGATCGAAGAGCCACTCACGGGCAGACGCAGCGCCGGCACAGCCGGGTCCACCGTGTCAACTGTGAAATAGCGGGAAGCGCTCCAGGGGCCGGGGTCGCCCACGGCGTTGTAGGCCCGCACCTTCCAGTAGTGCCTGCCATCCACAAACGAAAGCCCGAAGGTGGGATCCATAAGGTCCGTATGCGGATC
>JBAVVF010000329.1:0-3579 GCA_049697155.1 Anaerolineales bacterium | reverse complement strand
ACTGTGAGAGCCACTGGACGTACGGTGAAATCACCGAACTGCCTGCCCGGGCCGAGCGGACAACCCTGCAGGACCTGCTGCGGATCGCCCGAGCCGACCTGGGAGAGCACGCCGTGATCGAACTGGACCAGGAATTGATCACGTCGCTGGAATGCCCGACTTGCCATACCGTCGAACAGGTGCTCGCGCCGATGAGCGCGGTGACCTTCGAAGCGGGGCATTGCCCCACTTGCGGCATCCTGCGTGAGGCGCAGTTCACGCACGTGATCACCGGCGAGGAGAATTTCCTGCACCGGACGCTGAGCAGTGTCGGTGTGCCGGCATTGCACATTCTGCGCGCACAAAATGGGGTGGAATATCGTTTTTATGAATTAACCGGAGACTTGCCGGATGCGCTCCATTTCCGCCATTTCGAGCATGACGGCTCGGAAAAAATCCAGATCGGCGAGCGCATTCGCCTGAAAAAGGAAGTACCGCTGGTGGCTTCCGCCGCCGCCAATTCGGCTCAGGGTCGTATCCGCATCAAGGATGAAGCTGCCAAGGGCAAGGTTTCCGCTAAACCTGCCAATGGAAAAATAAAATTCAAGCAAGCCAAAAAAAAAGATATAGCTAAGGAACAGAAAGCCTCAGAATCGATTTCCACGCGTATTCGCTACAAGAGTGTGGAAAGTCCACTCCGGATTATTTCGAAGCTGCCCCATGGGCGCGTAAAAGTTTGCAAGTTATAGGCAAAACGTCATGGCAATGCGCGCGGCGACGATGAACTCAATGAGTCAATACGATACTCCTCCAATTGTGCGAGAGACGGACAGTCTGTTTCGCAAACTGGTACTGCTTGTGCTGTTGATCAGCGCGGCGGCCTTGTGGATCGGACTGATGTTCAAGCAGGCCGTCGGTTTTCCTCTGCTCCTGTCAACTTTCTTTACGGATGCGAGCCTGGGTTTGATCGCCGGCTTTGGGTCGAGGTTTGTGCTGGGCAGGCGCCACTGGTTCATTCGCTATCTCGTTGCCATTCTGATTGCCGTGACCGGGATGATCATGATCGGCTCTCTGACCAGGTCCGTACTTGGCATCGGGCCAATCCGACTCGAGCGGGAGTTTGCCAGGGATGTTCAGCAGATCGAGCTCAATGCCGATCTGGGAAATCAGATCCGTGCCTTGCAGATCGGTTCGCGCCCGCTGTTTGATTTCAGCAGAATGAACTGGGCCGATCCCCTGCACCTGGCTGTCACTCTGGTGATGACCGTACTGTCGCTGCAGGCCTGGCGTCGCACGGCACCTGCATTCCAGTCCGGCGAGCCTGTTGAAGTTGTGCCGATGCCGTCGCCTGCGCCTGCTGCTCGACCTCGCAGAGTCAGAAGGACTGCTTCCTCGAATGGACGGGCCCACGTCCAGCAACCCCGGAGCTGGTTCAATGGCCTGAGGCCGAGTCCACAGCCTCAGACAAGAACGAATGGGTCCCGGGCCCGAGGCGGGGTGAAAAAGGCAAAAGATTCGGTCGTGCGGCCGAAGCGCAAAAGTCTCTTTCAACGCAAGCCGGTTATCCAGTTTGCACTGGTGGAGGAACATCGTTGTCCCTATTGTCTGGATATTGTCACCCGCAACGATCCACGCGGGGTCAAGGAATGCGAAGTTTGCCATACGCTGCATCACGCAGATTGTTGGGCGATTACCGGCGTATGCCAGGTGCCACACCTAAACACTTGATGGAAGGTTTCAACCATGCCTGATCTAAATGTAACTTTCATTCTACCGAGCGGCGGTGCCCGGACCGCGGAAGTACCGGATGACGTCTGCGTCAAGGATCTGATGAGCGAGCTGACCTCGATGCTGAAGCTGCCGACGATCGGCCCGGATGGACGTCCGATGGCCTACCGGATGGATAGCAAGGCCCTGGGGCGGGAACTCAAGGATGAGGAGACCCTGGCCCAGGCCAGCGTTCCCGACAACGACCGGCTGATGCTGACTGCCGACATCACGGCGGGCGCGGGGGGAATGTCGGTGGCCGACACGCCCCGCATGCGCCGTTTGCGAGGCGATTATGAGCTGATGAGAGAGCTGGATGCACGCAGTGACCTGATCTCTTTCAAATCCACATCGACCAATCCCAATCTCCCGCCGGAACGATATATCGTTACCTTCAAGTGCAAGAGTATTGTGGCTGTCGATCGCCAGGGCAACCCCAAGTATGGCGATCACCATCAGGTTGAGATCTATCTGCATAACCAGTATCCCCATCGCTGGCCGGGCATGAAATGGCTGACATCCATCTGGCATCCCAATATCAATCATCTCAACGGCAGTGTCTGTATCGATGCGGCCTGGTGGGCAGCCAGCCGCTCGCTCGATCGTCTGGTTGTCATGCTGGGTGAGATGCTCCAGTACAAGAACTATCATGACGATCCCACCAAACCGCCTTTCCCCTGGGATGCGGAGGCGGCCCGCTGGTCCCGCGAGTACCGCAAAACTCACCCGAATATCTTCCCGGTCGATCAGCGTGAGCTGTTGAGACCTGAACGAGTGAAGCTGATTTCCACCGATTCGGCAAACGACAAACCAAAACCGCAAGTGAAGCTTAAGCCTGAAACACCGCCAAAGAAGAAACCCAAAATTCATTTGCGATAACCTGGACGCGTTGCATGCAAAAGCGGAATGTTCGTTACCCATGTGGCATCCCCGCGAACGGGGCGTCACCGTGGCGCCATGGCGACTGATCTTCGACAAGGCGTCACACCCACTCTCAGAAAGGAGTTAAGAATGGCCGATATTCCCGTTACGATCGTGCTTCCTTCCGGAGGCAGCCGCAATGCTGAGGTACCCGCTGAGGTGCCGGTGAAGGAATTGCTCCCCGAGTTGACAACCTCCCTCGAGCTCCCGGTGACGGGCCCCGACGGCCGCCCGATGTCCTATCGTTTGGACAGCAAGGCGCTGGGGCGCGAACTGAAAGAGGAAGAGACCCTGTCTCAGGCCGGGATTCCCGAAGGCGACCGCCTGATGATGACTGCTGACGTTACTGCGGGGTAGCATCCATGATACGGGCCGCCTCGGTCTCCCGGGGCGGCCCGTGTTAACCACAACTTAAAGGTAAATCACAAAGAGAATTGTTATGCCTGGACTCAACATTCGTATTGCACCGCCTGAATCCCTGAGACCCGAAGCCGCGCCGCGTCCGCTGGAGCTTGCCCAGCGCTGGGATTCGCCCTATGACAATGAAGGTCTGCGCCCCCAGGTTTCGGTCTTTGTTACGCGGCCGGCTTACATCCGGGTTTGTGTGCACGCGTGCAGTGCGGAGGTTGAAGTCGGCGGGGCCCTGATCGGTCAGTGGTGCGCCGATGACCAGACGGGTGAACAGTTCATCGTGGTCAAACACGTCCTGCCGGCGCGGCATACCAAGCAGGGCAGTGTTTATCTGACGTTTACGCAGGATACCCTGATCGATTTGCACGACCAGATCGACAAGCGTTTTGCAGGCGAAAAAATCGTCGGGTGGTTCCATACCCACCCACGTATGGGGGTGTTTCTTTCTCATTATGATACTTTTTTGCATCATAATTTCTTCCCAGAGCCCTGGCAGGTGGC
>JBAVVF010000328.1:0-10247 GCA_049697155.1 Anaerolineales bacterium | reverse complement strand
ATAATCTCAGCTTGGATTTCAAGAAAACCGTCAGGGAAGGCTATAACGTCATCGCGGAGCGTTATCTCGCCGAGCGCAGGCGGGATTCGGAAGATGTCCGTCTGCTGGATGAATTCATGGTGAGGCTGCCGGCAAACGGCCAGGTTCTGGATGCCGGGTGCGGTGCAGGGATCCCGGTCAGCCAGATGCTGAGCGAGCAGTTCCAGGTCACGGGTGTGGATTTTGCTGAAGCACAGATCGAGTTGGCGAAAAAGCATGTTCCGAATGCGGAGTTTATCTGCCAGGACATGACAGAACTGGATTTCCCGGAGAATACCTTCGACGGGATTTGTTCCTACTATGCCATTATCCATATTCCGCGAGAAGATCACAAAGCCTTGCTGGCCAACTTTCATCGCATGCTAAAGCCCGGCGGATCGGCCCTGCTATGTCTCGGCGCGGAACATTTGATCGATGACATTGACGAAAATTACCTGGGCACGCGCATGTACTGGAGCCATTACGACACGGATACCTATCGCAGGATGCTGAATGACTGCGGCTTCTCGGTCATCTGGTCAAAACACGTCGTGGATGAAACCTGCGAGGGTGCCGGACATTTGTTCGCGCTCGTGCAGAAGCCGAAATCATGAAAACCTTCAGGAAATACTGGGCCATCTTTGGCATCACCCTGACCAACAGTCTTGCCTACCCCGGCGAGCTGATCGGGCGCAGCCTGATGATCATTCCGTTCATGTGGATCTTCTACCAGCTGTGGAAGGTCACGTACGCGGCGGCAGGCAGCGACGTGATCGATGGCTTGAGCCTGCGCGACGTGCTCTGGTACCTGATGCTGGCCGAAACCATCGAGCTGGGCCGCCCCCCACTGGCCCGCACGATCTCGGAAAATGTGAAAGATGGTTCCATCGCCTATCTGTTGAACAAACCCTATGATTTCCTGCTCTACCAATTGAGCACAACCATGGGCGAGACGATCTTCCGGGCGGCCATGAATGCCATTTTTGGAGGAGCCGTGATCTTTTGGCTGATTGGCCCGCCTGAACATCCCGAGGGCATCCTGATCGCGCTGCCGGCAGTCCTCGGCGCGTGGATTCTGCATTTCTGCGTCACCGCCATGATCGGACTCTCCGCCTTTATTGCGGAGGATGTTTCGGCCTTCATGTGGATCTACCAGAAGCTGGCTTTCGTGTTCGGCGGCATGCTGGTCCCGCTGGATTTCTACCCGGAGTGGCTGCAGCGCATCGCAAACGCGCTGCCTTTTGCCAGCATCACCTACGGGCCGGCGCGCCTGTTCGTCACGCCGACGACGGACCTGTTTCTCAAGGTCATGACCATGCAAACGATCTGGATTGTGATCCTGGGGCTTCTGCTGGGGTTTGCCTACCGGCGCGGCGTGGCATATCTTACGGTGAATGGAGGCTAACCCGTTGGTTGAGTAGGTCGAGTGCGCTTCTCGACCGTATCGAAACCAACCGTGTCAGGAAGCATATCTGCTTACATGATGGTCTCGATACATGGCGCTTCGCGCCATTACTCGACCATCGGATATATTTATTATGAAAGAACTTAAATTCCTGCTCGCCGTCTGGAAAGCCAACCTGCTCTCCGTCATGGAGTATCGCGCCGCGTTCCTGTCGCAGGTCATCGGCATGATGGCCAATAACTTTATCTATTTTGTGATCTGGATCATCTTCTTCGACCGCTTCCAGGAGGTGCGCGGCTGGGGCATTCACGACATGTATCTGACGTTCGGTGTGCTGGCCAGTGCGTTCGGTCTGGTCAGCCTGCTGTTTGGGAATGCCTTCAACCTCAGCGATATCATCACCAAGGGGCGCCTGGACTACTATCTGTCGCTGCCACGCCCGGTCCTGCTCCATGCGGTGGCCAGCCGCATGATCGCCAGCGGGATGGGCGATTTCACGTATGGATTCGTCAGTTACGCGCTTTCAGGCTATTTCACCTGGGACGGGCTGCTGCGCTTCGTGCTGGCGACGCTTCTGGCGGCTACTGTTTTCGCGGCATTTCTCATCCTGATCCAGAGCCTGGCCTTCTGGCTGGGGATCATGTCCAACCTGTCGGCGCTGGCGCTCAATGCCCTGCTGACCTTCGGCATCTATCCCATCACATTGTTCGACAACTATGCCAAGCTGATCCTGTTCACGCTCATCCCAGCCGCGCTGATGGGGGCCGTCCCGGCGGAATTCATCCGGGCGTTCACCTGGCAGACGCTGGCCGAGCTGCTCGTCGGGGCGGCGGCCTTCCTCCTCGCCGCAGTGTCCGTTTTCCGGCTGGGTTTGAAGCGCTACGAGTCGGGCAGCGCCATCCAGGTGGAAGTGTAGTGCGCCGCGACGAAGCGTCGCCGTGGCGCTCGCAACACTTGCACCGGGCGCAAATGCCGGTGTAACGGGTTATCTGGTATAATTCCAGCCCGTGACTGGTCCTGCCATACGGTTCTCCCGCAAAACACCGGGATTCGCACTGTCGGCCAGGAGACCTGCATAAACTAAGAGAAAGGAACGCATACGTCATGCCGCTCGCGAAAGAAGTCAAGACAAAATTGATCACGGACTATCATCGCCACGATGCGGATACCGGCTCCCCGGAAGTGCAAATTGCAATTCTGACCGGCCGCATCCTGCAGTTGACCGATCATTTGCGGATCAACAAAAAAGATGAGTCCTGCCGGCGTGGATTGCTCAAGCTCGTTGGGCACCGCCGCCGCCTGTTGACCTACCTGCGCAAGTCCGACTACCAGCGTTATCTGGCGGTCACTGAAAACCTGAACCTGCGCCACAAATAGTACGGCAACCCGTAGGGGCGAGTCTGAGACTCGCCCCTACCCATATCAATCCGCAGTCAGGAATTGAATAGTGAAGACAAGGCAGTGACGACTTCAGTCGTCAGAAGCGATTAACCCACAGGGCGCTACCACACCTTGTAGCCGCTCTTCAGTCCCTGACCTGGCGGAATCAAACAATGGCTGGCTTATTCACCCACATCCGTTACACCTCGAAGTTGCGCGGCTTGCCTGCGTAATTTTCGAATCTCATCGACACAGGGGCGGATGTCAGCCGACAGGAGACAAAATGACACCTGAATCGAAAAAATACTCAACCACCGTTGGAAACCAGACCCTGACGTTCGAGACCGGCAAACTGGCGGCTCAAGCGGGCGGCGCGGTCACCTTCGGCACAAGCGAAGCCATCGTCTTCGCCGCGGCCACCATGGGCGGCGTACGTGAAGGCATCGACTTCTTCCCACTGCAAGTGGAATACGAAGAAAGAATGTCCGCCGGCGGAAAGATCCCCGGCTCGTTCTTCCGGCGTGAGGGACGGCCCGGCACCGATGCGATCCTCACGTCGCGCCTGACCGACCGGCCGCTGCGCCCGCTGTTCCAGCACGGCATGCGCAATGAAGTGCAAGTGATCATGTTCTCGCTTTCCGCGAACGGCGTCAATCCGCTCGACATCTTCGCGATCAACGCAGCTTCGGCTGCCATCATGATCTCGGACATCCCCTGGGGCGGACCCGTCGCGGCGGTACGCGTCGGGCGCGTGAACGGCGAGTTCGTGATCAACCCGACCTTCGCCGAGCTCGAAACCTCTGACCTGGACCTGCGCCTGGCCGGTACGCGCGACGCCATCCTGATGGTCGAATGCGGTGCCAACGAGATCCCCGAGGATGTGATGGTCGCGGCGCTCGAGCTTGGGCACAAGTCCATCCAGCCGTTGATCGATCTGCAGCTCCAGATGCAGGCGGAGGTTGGCAAGCCGAAGAAGGAACCGACGCTGGCCATCCCGGATGCCGAACTACAGAAGAAAGTCTTCGACCGCGTCAGCGCCCAGATGACCGAACTGCTCGACAAACCGCTGACCAAAAACGAATTCTACGGCGGCATGACCGAACTGAAGGACCTGGTCGTGACCGAAATGTGCACGGTTCCCGAGGGAGCGACCGCGGCGGACTACCCGCAAGCAGCTTCCGTCCGAGAGTCCTTCGACCTGGCCGAAGGGTCCATCGTGCGCGAGCGCATCCTGGGCATGGGCAAACGCCCCGACGGCCGCACCCCGACGGACATCCGCCCGATCTGGTGCGAAGTGGGAGTCTCCACGCGCGCCCATGGCTCCGGCTTGTTCACGCGCGGTGAGACGCAGGTCCTGTCGTTTGCGACGCTTGGCACGCTGGGCGAATCGCAGGAGCTGGATACCCTCAGCCCGGCCGACAGCAAGCGCTACATGCATCATTACAACTTCCCGCCCTATTCCACGGGTGAGGTCAAGCCTCTGCGCGGCCAGAGCCGGCGCGAGGTGGGGCATGGGGCACTGGCAGAGCGGGCCCTCGAGCCGGTCATCCCCGCCGAAGAATCCTTCCCCTACACGATCCGGGTCGTATCCGAAGTGTTGTCCTCCAACGGCTCATCCTCCATGGGATCGGTCTGCGGCTCCACCCTGGCGCTGATGGACGCGGGTGTGCCGATCAAAGCTCCGGTCTCCGGCGTGGCCATGGGTCTCATCACTGATGACACCTGGCGCTACCAGATCCTGACCGACATCCAGGGCGCGGAAGACCACTTGGGTGATATGGACTTCAAGGTCGCCGGCACCGCGGCAGGCATCACCGCCCTGCAGATGGATATCAAGATCAGCGGCCTGAGCGCCAAAATCATGAAGGAAGCATTGGAGCAGGCTCACACGGCCCGCATGTTCATCATGGAAAAGATGCTGGCCGTGCTGCCCGAGCCGCGTCCCGAACTGAAACCGCACGCACCGCGCATCATCACCGTGAAGATCCCGGTCGACAAGATCGGCGCACTGATCGGCCCGGGCGGCAAGAACATCCGCTCGCTGCAGGAAGAGACCGGCACGAAGATCGACATCGAGGAAGACGGCACGGTGTACATCGCTTCGACGGATGGCGTCGGCGCGAAGATCGCTCAGGAACGGGTCGAGGCGCTGGGCGAGAGTGCGATCGTCGGGAACATCTACACCGGCAAGGTCGTGCGCATTGCGGACTTCGGCGCCTTTGTCGAGATCCTGCCCGGCGTGGACGGGCTCGTCCACATCTCGCAGCTCGACTCCGAGCGCGTCAACAAAGTCGAAGACATCGTCAACATGGGCGACGAGATCACCGTCATGGTGACCGACATCGACCCGGCGGGCAAGATCAGGCTCTCCCGCCAGGCCGTGCTCGAAGGCTGGACTGCCGAGGAGGCGCGCGAGAAGGATCAGCGCAAGCCCGGCGGCGGACGTCCCGGCGGCGGACGCAACGGCGGGGACCGTGGCGGGCGCGGCGGAGACCGTGGCGGACGGGGTGGAGATCGCGGCGGACGAAGCTAGATCGCAGGTAAACAGGTAGAAGGTAAACAGGTACACAGGACGGACGAAGTTAACTTCGTCCGTTTTTATTTTATCTTCTCACTCTTCCGGCTTGCAGGGTCCGCGTCCGCCCATTCGAAGCAGCGGCAATTATGCCCAGGACACCCGGGTTACCTACTTTAATTCGTAAGCTTCTGACCAGCTGCAGTCCTTGTTCACGGAATTCGTGGAGCGGCCTACATTCAGAAACCCATGATCAATGAATGTGATAATTCCAGTTTCGTGATTGCCGTGAGCGACGCAGTCATATGTATAAGTATTCTCTGCGCTCCTTGAAACCGTTGGACAGTCAATGAATACCCCTTCCTCAATTGTGGCCGTCATTCCCGAACCACTCTCCGAAAACGAGACGGTTATAAAAAAATCGCGTGTTACCGTTCGGTCGTTTTCGCCATACCAGCAGAAGCCATCTACAACGCCCGACAAGGTAAACAGGTGTTTTCCCAGGTTCGTGCACTCCTGGGCGGTAAGGTTGAGCCGGGTACATTCGCTATTTTGTGTGGGTGGGATCGGTGAAGGTTGAACTGTTGGCAGGACCGGTGAAGGTTCAATGGCTGCCGGCTCTTCCTCCTGTTGAACTGAGCTGGGCATGATCGAGACACAGTTGAGCATGAATACCACCCAAAAAATGGACAGGAAGATACGTCCAGCCATAGCGTCGCTTTGGGTCTTCGCGGTGCAATAATGAGACTTTTTCATATTGTTACTCCCATGCAAAAAACGGTTTGTGATCAAGCAGCTTTCGCCTGACTCCATTACACTCTCGTCATAGCTACTTCGTGTGTCTCAATTCCAGATAATGCCTGGCTTGATTCGCTGTTCATGAAAAAGTGTACTGCTTTCTCACAAACCCAGCCTGATGACCGGTTTTTACCCCCGCGGTATTGATTCAGAAACCTCGTGAGGGCAGGTCACATCAGACCGATGAAAGTGGCTTCGTCCGTTTTGATTTTATGTGGGAATCATTCACAACACCACCTGGTGCCCTAACAAATCTGATGGGGATTGTCAGTGACAAATGTCACATGACGCAAAGCCGGGAAACATATAAACTATTGCCGATCAAGTATTTCGATATTTTTTATCTCATTGTACAGAAATATCCGGATTATGAGGTCGAACATTATCCCAACCGTCCATAAACGAAGGATCGTACATCTGTACAGATCTGATTGGGCGGTTCAAAACAGTAAATAGGAGAGGTAAGATGCGTAAGGTAATTTCAGTCTTTTTGCTCGTTGTTTTGAGTAGCTTGGCCGTCACGGCCTGCCAGTCCCCCACACCTGTTCCAACAGCTACGGCTGCTCCGCTGCCGGCGAGTCCACTGCCGGTAGTGGAAGAAGGTGTCGTCCTAATTGCCACGGGCGAATGGGCGCCCTTTTCCGGTGTGGATCTCTATGAAAACGGCTTTGTGCTGCATGTCATTCGGGAGGCCTATGCACGCCAGGGCATCGAGGTCAGGTATGAGTTCCTGCCCTGGGAACGAACCTACCAGGCCGTCCTGGCAGAAGGCAGCACATACACAGCCAGTGCCTACTGGTATCGGAGCAGTGAGCGCGAAGCGGAGTGTTTCTACAGCGAAGCCCTGAATGATGAGCAAATGGTTTTCTTCTTCCGGAAGGACAAACCTTTGCAAAACTGGGGCGCATATACGGACCTGGATGCATTCCGCATCGGTACCTCCCAAGGCATCACCTATCCGGACGACTTCACGCAGCTGGTGGCGCAGGGTACTGTGAAGGCAGAAGAAGCAAATGATGACGAAACCAACTTCAAGAAACTGCTGGCGGGGCGGATCGACCTGTTTCCGACAACGACGGTGGCAGGCTACGAACTGCTGCGCAGTAAATTCACACCCGCCGAAATCGAGCAGCTGGACTATCATCCCAAGCCCCTGATGGTTACCACCGGACACCTGCTTTTTGCCAGGAACAATCCCATGGCGGAGGAAAATCTGCGGATCTTCAACGAGGGGCTGGCGAAACTGAAGAGCGACGGAACGTACGAGCAGATGCAGGCGAACCTGCTGGCTGGAAAATATTCAAAATAGACAGAGGGCCCATGGTCGGTCCGCGGCGGGCGAGAGCAGGACCGAGCAGACAAGTATCCAGGACGGACGAAGTCACCTTCGTCCGTCTCGTTTTAATACTCATCAAGGGGACTTCCAACAACCAATCCACTGCGCTCAAGGACGCGTGTATGGATCATCATGAACACCTGGATTCGGGAACGCCCGTCCCGGCCGGGTGGCACTTGCCCCAATCAATGCAGGTCTGTTCGGTGCGACAGGAATAACCCCGCCAGAGAATACTACGCGATGTTTGGCACAGATAGCGTCGCAGAATTGGTCGAGCAGTTTTTCCCTTTTAGGGCCGATGATAAGTTATGTGCAGAAGTAATTTACGCCGGCATATTTATCCTCCCTGCGCAGCGAAACCGGATGCTGATATACTGTGCAAAACAGATTGTACTAATCCTGCAATTTAATTCGTGATTAATTGGGGGGGATTAGTTTGCGGGGAAACTTGCAGTCCAAAGGCAACTGGATTCGGTTGACTACCTGCAGTTGGGTGCAAAGACAGCAATATGATATCCAATATTCTGATTCGATTTCACAGGGAGAAAACAGCATGGCAACTCATCTCAGCGCCAAGATCACCAGGATTTTGTTCAAAGATTACCTCAGTTTCCTGCTCCTGTTACTCAACATCGCTTCGATAGTTTTTATCGTCAGCATTCCCTTACTCATCATCCTACTGCCGCTACTCATTTGGCGTGTCAGCCTCATTAAAAAGACTATTGAAAAAGGCGAGATGATTCAAGGCATACTTGCCAGTAAGCGGTTTGCCAGTGGCGAATGGATTGTCTGGTATGTGTTCAAAATTGGCGGGCAGGTTTACAAGGTGCGAAATGCCGTTGTGGCGTTCAGGCTGCCCTTTAACGAAAAGGATACAGTCAGTGTTGCCTATGATCCCCAGAATCCCCAACGGGCTTTCCTGACTGTTCTCTATACCGCTTAATTGCATCGTCCGGTCACTTTAGGAAAATTGTCATTTGCGCCCAACACAGCCCTGCTGCGCGCATCGCTACCGCGACAGCCTGCAGCGGTGCGGTGCACCCGACCCCGGGCAAGCGCCGGGATGAGCGATCCCATTCGCTTCGCCCAATCAGCGCGCCCAAAAGGAGTACACTACACTCAAGCCGGTTCCGCCAAAGCGGCTGGATCCCATCCCACTCACCAGCGAATACCCTTATCCCCTGAAGGGACCGTCGGAAGAGCGCCTGCAAACGAACACCGTTTGGATGCGCGCAATTTTCGAACAAAAGTTACATCATACTCAACACAGGAGCAACAGGCATGATCGATTTCACTTTGACCAAAGAGCAGGTTTTATTGCAGAAAACGGCGCGGGATTTTGCCCAGAAGGAAATTAGACCGGTTGTCGAAGAAGTGGACCAGCTGGAGTTTTCACAATGCGAACCGTGGGACAGGTTCAAGGAAGTATACAAGCACGCGACCAGACTGGGCTTTACCACGATGTTGATCCCGCAGGAATACGGTGGCGGGGGGATGGGATGTCTCGAGCATGTCCTGCTGGAAGAGGAGCTTGCCGCGGTCGACCTCGGGACCGCCGCCGCTTACTTCAACCTCTCCAATACTGCGCCGATGCTCATCATCACCGGCGGAGACGAGGCGCAGCGTGAGAAATGGCTGCGCGAGATCACCAGTGCGGAATGTTATGTGCTTGCCAGCGCCGGCAACGAGCCCAATCAAGCCGGGTCGGACGCCCTCTGCCCGTATCCCGATCCGCAGCTGGGACTCAAAACACTGGCCCGACGGGATGGCGACGATTACGTCGTCAGCGGCATCAAGGCAGCCTTCATCACCAATGCGGGAATTGCCAATTCGTATTTTGTGTCGGCCCGCACCGACCTGACGAAGCCGCCGCAGGAAAGCACGTCCTTCTTTTACGTCCCGGCGGACCTGCCAGGTATTGTCGTCAGCAAACGAACCGAACTGATCGGCTGGAAGATGGCTCACAACGCTGAAGTGCGCTTCGAGAACGTGCGAATTCCAAAGGAGTGCCTGCTGGGTGAGGAAGGCATGGGGATGCCGGTCTTTCTCATGCGCTCCCTGCCGTACATCGGCGTCGGTTTTGCGGCCTGCTACGTGGGGCTGGCACGCGCTGCCTACGAGTACGCGCTCGAGTACGCAAAATCCCGCGTCAGCTGGGGTACACCTATCATCAACCATCAGGCGGTGGCATCCAAGATCGCCGACATGTACGTCAACGTGCAGGCTGCCCGGCTGATGGTGTGGGATGCGGCCCACTGCATCGACAGCGGCTCACCTATGGCGGCAGTCAAAGCCCCGGCAGCCAAAACGTTCGCCACGGAGGCCGCCATCCAGAACGCCGAGATGGCTGTCAAGATACTTGGTTCGTATGGCATCACCCGTGAGTATAAAACGTCCAGGTTCCTGAACGATGCATGGATTGGTTGGCCGTGCGATGGCACCAATGACATGCTCCGCCTTCACATGGTCAACTTTCTTGCGGGCCGCATCCCCGGCTTTGGCGGATAGTGCCGCATCCTGCCGGGACGGCATGTTTCCTGAGGAGTATTGAGACCCAGCGCCAAAATAAGCTTTTATCAAACACACTGGCTGATCCAATAGGAGTAACCGATGTTGAAAGAATTACAGATCGAAGATAACGCACCCTGGAAGCAGCGCTATCGGGCGGCTTCAGTGGGCTCGGCAGAGATCGCTGCCGCCTGTCCCACCCGGGCCATCCTGAACGATACCCGCAGCGGCTCGCTGCAGTATTACACCTGGGACATCCCCTCCAACCACCTTCGCCAGCTCACAGA
>JBAVVF010000327.1:0-4916 GCA_049697155.1 Anaerolineales bacterium | reverse complement strand
GACCAGGGTCGCGGCAATCCGTTGATCGGCAGTGTAAACGCTGAGCTGCTTGACCACTTCCTGAGATTGCTCCAGGCGCTCTCCGACTGCCTTCAGAACCTTCATCGTCACGTCGGGATGACGGTTGAGGATCTTCTCGAAGCTCTCCGCAGAGATCTGCAGGATGCAGCAATCCGTTTGAGCAATGGCTGTTTCCGCGTAACCCTGTCCGCCCAGGATGGAAAGGTTCCCGAAATATTCGCCTCCCCGCAAAATATCCAGAAGCACCTCGCGCCCGGAGGCCGCGTTCCGCATCAGCTTGACTTTGCCCGTCGCCACCAGGTAGAGGTGGCTGGCAGGATCGCCTTCGAAATAAATCGCCCCTTCCGCCGCGGCATCCCGGTCTTGGAACAGGCGGTTGATCTCAGCGATCGCGTCCAAAGATAAGTGGCGGAAGAACGGCAGGCGGCCGATGATCTTGAGCCGGTAATCCAGTGAGCAGACCGCAGGATCCACCCACTCGAGACGCACGGGAGATTTGGGTCTGGGCATAACTCGATATTATCACAACCAGGTGATCTGCCAACGTCCCGGAAAAGGTTTCCCCGCGGATGAACGAGGGTTTCGGAACACTTCGCCTGCCAACGCCTCGAAGATCTTTAATATATGTACATATGCTCATATATTCATCTATTGTCTGAAAAGAAAGCCCCTCTTGCCTTTGCCGCGCCTTTTGCATGACTTGACTCTCCTACCGCGGGAGAGTGTATAAAGAGCGGACACATTGCGCTTCTCTTGTTTTTATCCGGAAATCCGACTAAACTTAAACGCCTCGTTTCCGAAAAAATTCCAACATTCACACGAAAGGATGCTATGACTGACCCAAGCTACTTTGCTCAGTACGGCAAGTTGACCCATCCCGGTTCCTGCGTGGACATCTACACCGATCTCCCATCCGACATTCCGGCCCTTGTCCAGGTGGTGCAGGGATTGCTGGTACATGTCTTCTGGGCCGAGCGCTACGGGCTGAACCTGTCTGAAGAGCGCAAAGGAGAAGTGCAGCTGCGCAGCATGGGACGCCGCCTGGCCCGCACCCTCGAGCTGGCCCCCGGCCCGCTGACGGCTCCGCGGCCAAACGACAAAAAGATCGTGGGCAACTGCCGCGATTTCGCCGTGACGCTGGCCTCCATGCTGCAAGCCAAAGGTATTCCGGCGCGCCCGCGCTGCGGGTTCGGCGTGTACTTCATACCGGATCATTACGAGGATCACTGGGTCTGCGAGTACTGGAACAAGGCCGAAGAACGCTGGATCCTCGTCGATGCACAGCTCGACAGTCTCCAATGTGAGGTGATGAAGATCCCCTTCAACCCACTGGATGTACCCCGCGACCAGTTCATCGTCGGCGGCGCGGCCTGGCAGATGTGCCGGGCCGGGCAGGCCGATCCCGATCAGTTTGGCATCTTCGACATGAAAGGGATGGACTTCGTCAAGGGCGACTTCCTGCGCGACGTGGCCTCGCTCAACAAGGTAGAGCTTCTGCCCTGGGACTGCTGGGGAATGATCTTCATGGATTACAACACCCTCCCGCCCGATGACCTGTCCCTGCTCGACAGGCTGGCGGACCTGACCTGCGGCGACGTCCCGGACTTCGAGGCGGTGCGCCGGCTCTACGAAAGCGACCCGCGCCTGCGGGTGGGACAGTCCATCCAGAGCTATGTCAACGGCAGCATGGAGCCAGTGGCACTCCCGTAAAAGGAATGAGACCGGCATGTCTTTCGATCTTATTTTTGCAGGCAGGCAATCAATTCCTGGATGGCGCCCTGCGGTTCGAAGTTCGTCACCGCCAGGACAGGGACGCTTCCAACCGTATGGACCTCGCGCGAATCACCGGTTTTCCAGTGCCGCGGCAGGATCCCCACCGTGTTGGACTCGTTGACCAGTGTATCGGACATCTGCTGCGGATTGACCGCCAGCCGCGCCGAGGATGTCACGCTGCGGCCTTCCATCACCATCTGGTCGAACACCTCCTGCACGTCCGCCTCCGGGGCGTAGACCCAGACCTGCACGGAGGGGTCGCCCTGCCCCGCGAACAAGGCCTGTACTTCTTCGAGCGTCATATTTTGCAGCGGACTCTGGCGGTGTGTCACGACCAGGATCTCTTCCATATCGATCAGATAGGCGGGCGAAGCCAGGAATTCCGGCTCACCGACGCGCAGGACGATGTCGGCGGAGGCGGGGTCGTCCACACGGGAGAGGACGGCCGTCGACCCGGCACAGTCGTACAGCTCCGACAGCCAGGCTTCGGCCGCGGCGGTCGAGTAGATGGTTACAGGCTGAGGCGTGGGCACGGGCGTGCTCGGCGAGCAGGCCGAGAGAAGAAGAAGGGCAAGAGTAATCAGGAGGAAATTTTTACTCATGGAGTTCACCAATTCCTTAATAGAGCAGAAACCAGTTTAACGCGTCCTGGCAGGCTGTCGGCAAAGATGTACTCGCGTTCCGAATGATAACCTTCACCGACCGCGCCAAGCCCGTCCAGCACAGGGATACCGAGAGGCGCAACAAAGTTCCCGTCGGAGGCGCCGCCCGTGCCCCCGGCTTTCAGCTCGATGCCGGTCTGCGCGGCGATCGATTTGGCCCGCTCGAACGCTGCTTTCATCGTTTCATCGAACGGCATGGGCGGACGGTTCAAGCGCCCGCTCACCTCGAGCGAGGTCCCGTCGAGCGCCGGCTTGAGCCTGTTCATTTCTGCCTCGACCCGCTCCCATTCGCCGGGCTGCATGACCCGCACATCCACCTCGATGAGCGCTTCCTCGGGGACGACGTTCGAGACCGTGCCGCCATGAATAACGCCCACATTAAGTGTCGTTTGTTTTGAATAATCCGTCAGCTTCTGGATCGCAATGACCTGATGGGCTATCTCCTCGATGGCATTGCGTCCCTTTTCATGATCCCCGCCCGAATGCGCGGCGCGGCCCTTCGCCCGGACCTGGAACTCCCCCACTCCCTTCCGCCAGGTCTTGAGCGCGCCGTCCACCAGGCCGCCCTCCAGCACCAGCACCAGGGCCGACTCTTTGGCCAGCCGTTCGATGTGGGCCCGGGAGGTGGGACTGCCGATCTCCTCATCCGAGGTGCACAGCAATGTGACCGGACGAGCTAATCCGGCCTTCTGCGCTGCCTCAATCGCCGCCAAAGCGATGACAATCCCCGCTTTCATATCCAGCGTGCCCGGGCCGAAGATCCTGCCGTCGGCTTCGCGCAAAGGCATTTTCTCGAGCGTGCCAAGGGGGAAGACCGTGTCCATGTGGCAGAGAAGGAGGATGTTCCCCTGCCCCCTATCCCCTTTCCCATCACCAGGAGAAAATCTGCAAAGCACATGATCCCCTGTTTTATGGTTTGAAATGATCTCCACCTGCGCGCCGAGCTTGCGCGCACCTTCGGCAACGATCGCCCCGACCCGGTCGACGGCGGCTTTGTCGTGCGAGGGGGATTCGGTCTCAACGAGAAGCTTGAGCAGCGCTTTTGTATCCATGGGATCCTAGAACAGGCTGAATGCCATGCAGATCAAGCCGACGACGGCACAGTAGGCCGCAAAGATATACAGGGAATGCCTATGCAAAAAGGCCAGCAGCCATCTGATCGAAAGCCAGCCGACCACAGCCGCCGTCGTAAATCCGACCGCAAGATAGGGCAGGAAGGCGGTTGTGTCATCCATTTTAATAACTTCCAGTAATTCGTACGTCCCCGCCGCGATCAGGATCGGCGCGGACATCAGGAACGCCAGCCGCGCTGCCGACGGGCGGTCAAAGCCGCGAATGATGGCACCGGCAATGGTCGAGCCGGAACGCGAGGCACCGGGGAAAATGGACAGGATCTGAAACAGACCGACGACGATTGCGTCTGTCCAGGAAGCGGACTCGAGCGGCCGTTCGTGCCGCCCGAAGTATTCCACGACCCCCAGCAGCACGGCCGACATCAACAAACGCACGCCCGCGATCAGGATCGGGTTGCTGAACAGAGTGTCCATGACGTCTCGCAGCAAAAAGCCGACGATCAGGCCCGGAATGGTCGCAACGATGACCAGCCACCCGACAAGCGCATCCCGGGTTTCGAAGGGCTTTCTGTGTGAGAGTGCCAGCAGAAAGGCTTTTGCAACCGCCCAGATATCGTTCCAGAAGAAAATGACCAGGGCCAGGACGGTGCCTAACTGGATGATCACATTGAACGCAAATATCCTGCCATTTGAGGGGATGCCCAGCAAGGCCTGCCCAATGAGCAAATGCGCCGTGGAGGAGACGGGGATGAATTCGGTCAGCCCCTTGATGATGCCAAGGACGAAGGCATAAAGAAAGGTCATTATTCTCCGATGTTATTTGATGCTTTGCCATCCACTTAAATATTGGAACTTGCTTTCAAAACTCTTGGTCATTCCAAATTGCCCATAATAGATGACCGTATACATCAGGCTTTCCCCTATAAAACCCTCTGGAAGGATATTCCCTTTCACTCCTTCCACGTTTGCAATTATACATTCGCGCCTGGCCAGCACGTCAATCAGCAGGAGCAGGCAGAATTTAGGCATGCCCGACTCGTCGATCTCCTTCCATTCCTGGACGGCCAGGAATCGCGATTCCGGAGACCACAAACAGACCTTTCCAAATACCCGTCCTGCAAACGAATGTGGAAGTCCTTCAATGGACAGGGAATAATATTCGTGATCGGCCCGGGCTTCGCCAATCAGCGTCAGGACGGCTTTACGTTTTTTGTTTGGAGATGGGAATACAGTTGGTTTTGCCATGAGTTCTCTGGATATGTACTAGGGAATGGTTCATGCATCACGGTTAATCGATCGGGGCTTTGTCTGGATCATTGAAGATGTAAGGCGCATACTCTTGAGAAAGAGTATAACCTGCTGCCGTTTCTTTTTCCTTGTTTGGAGC